>NZ_JBPQTL010000045.1:0-45170 GCF_051386295.1 Micromonospora sp. URMC 105
GGGGCCGGGGTGGGGTCAGGCGGCGAGCCAGCGGTGGAGGGTGGCGGCGCCGTCGCGGATCTTGGTGATCTCGACGTGCTCGTCCTTGTGGTGGGCCAGGTTGGGGTCGCCGGGGCCGAAGTTCAGCGCCGGGATGCCCATCGCCGCGAACCGGGCCACGTCCGTCCAGCCCAGCTTGCCGATCGGCGCAGCTCCGACGGCGGCGAGGAACTCCTGCGCCGCCGGCGACTCGAGCCCGGGCGCCGCGCCCGCCGCCGCATCCGTCACCGTCAGATCGAAGCCGGCGAAGACCTCCCGTAGGTGCGCCTCGGCGCCCGCCGGGTCACGGTCCGGGGCGTACCGGTAGTTGATCTCGATCTCGCAGTGGTCCGGGATGACGTTGCCGGCCACCCCGCCGGTGATCCGGACGGCGTTCAGCCCCTCGCGGTAGTCGCAGCCCTCGATGGTGACCCGCCGGCCCTCGTACGCCCCCAGCCGGCGCAGCACCTCGCCCGCGCCGTGGATGGCGTTCACCCCGTGCCAGGAGCGGGCGGCGTGGGCGCGCTCGCCGTGCGTGGTGACGACCGCCCGCATGGTGCCCTGGCAGCCGGCCTCGACGATCCCGTACGTCGGCTCCAGCAGCACCGCGAAGTCGGCCTCCAGCCACTCCGGGTGCTCCTGGGCGACCAGGGTGAGCCCGTTGTACCGCGACTCGATCTCCTCGGCCTCGTAGAAGAAGTACGTCACGTCGTAGCGCGGGTCGGGCAGCGTCACCGCCAGGTGCAGCGCGAACGCCACACCGGACTTCATGTCCGAGGTGCCGCAGCCGTACATCAGGTCGCCGCGCATGGTGGACGGGAAGTTGTCGTTCAGCGGCACCGTGTCCAGGTGACCGGCGAGCACCACGCGGGACGCCCGGCCCAGGTCGGTACGGGCCATCACCGTGTTCTGGTGCCGGAAGGTGGCCAGGTGCGGCACGCCCCGCAGCACCTCCTCGACGCAGTCGGCGATGGCCTTCTCGTTGAGGGAGACGGACTCTATGTCGACCAGGGCACGGGTCAGCGCCACCGGATCAGCCAAGACCTCGGGGGTCAGCGGGTTCTCCATGCTGGGCACGGTACCGTCAAATTCGGTGTGCGCGGGGAGTGCGCCCGCGTGCCCCGTAGCCGCTAACGAGAGGTGTAACAGTGACGTCCGCAGTACCCGCCTGGGGCATCGGCCTGGCCACCGTCACCGCTGACGACCAGGTGCTCGACACCTGGTACCCGACCGGCAAGCTCGGACTCGGCGAGCTGCCGCTGGTCCCCGGCGAGGACCAGGCCGACGTGCTCGACCTGCCGCCGGGCGCGATCGGCGAGCGGGCGCTGCCGGGTCTGCGTACGGTCGAGGTGACCACGGTGATCGGCTCGCTGGACGACCCGATCAAGGACGCCGCAGACGCGTACCTCCGGTTGCACCTGCTCTCCCACCGCCTGGTGCGGCCCAACGAGCTCAACCTCGACGGCATCTTCGGCAAGCTGGCGAACGTGGCCTGGACCTCGGCCGGGCCGTGCCCGCCGGAGCGGGTCGACGAGCTGCGCGTGATCGAGCGGGCCGCCGGCCGCCACCTCGCGGTGTACGGGCTGGACAAGTTCCCCCGGATGACCGACTACGTGGTCCCCTCCGGGGTCCGGATCGCCGACGCGGACCGGGTCCGGCTCGGGGCGCACCTGGCCGCCGGCACCACCGTGATGCACGAGGGCTTCGTCAACTTCAACGCCGGCACGCTGGGCACCTCCATGGTCGAGGGGCGGATCGTGCAGGGCGTGCTGGTCGGCGACGGTTCCGACATCGGCGGCGGGGCGTCGATCATGGGCACCCTCTCCGGCGGCGGGACCGAGAAGGTCAGCATCGGCGAGCGGAGCCTGATCGGCGCGAACGCCGGCGTCGGCATCTCGCTCGGCGACGACTGCGTGGTCGAGGCGGGCTGCTACATCACCGCTGCGTCGAAGATCACCCTGCCGGACGGGCGGGTGGTGAAGGCCCGCGAGCTCTCCGGCGTGGACGGGCTGCTCTTCTGGCGCAACTCGGTCACCGGCGCGCTGGAGGCGAAGCAGCGCAGCGGCCGGGGCATCGAACTGAACGCCGCGCTGCACGCCAACGACTGACGGACCGGCCGGGGCCGGGGCGACGCGCCCCGGCCCGGGCCCGCGGCGGTGAGACCGCGGCCCCGGCCCTGCTCACCGCAGGCGGTACGCCTGGACGATCCGCTCGGTCACCGTGTTGCCGGCGGTGTCCCGGGCGGTCGCCCGCAGGGACACGTGACCGGGGCCGGCCGGGTGCCGCAGCAGCGCGGCCCAGCCCTGGCCGGGCACCCGGAGCACGGTGGCCTTGCGCCAGGTCTTCCCGCCGTCGTACGAGGCGTCGACGGTCAGCTTCTCCACCCCGGCGGCCGGTGCCCCGGGCTGCCGCTGCACCTGCACCGGCACGGCGAAGAGGCGGCCGGCCGGCGCGCTGTTGTCGACCCGCAGCGGCGGGGCGAAACGCACCGCCATCAGCGGCAGCCGCGCCGGGGTCTCACCGGCGACGTGACCGGACCGGAAGGTCCACGTCGACTCCACCTCGGTGCTCAGGTCGGTGAAGCTGCGGGTGGCCGAGACGGTCAGCTTGTAGTCGGCCGCCGCGCGCGGCACGGTGAACTCGCCGTAGCCGGCGTACTCGGTCTCGCCGACCAGCTTCCCGTTGCGCCACAGGGCGGTCCGGGCGGTGTCGGTGATCGACCCGCCGGGGTGCCCGGCGGCGTCACTGTGCACCGGCAGGCCGACGAAGATGAGGTCGCCGGTGCGGCTGACGCTCTCGTCCGGGTAGCGCGGGGCCGGGAACGACGGCCCGTACGGGGCCTGGTTCCAGGTCTCGTGGACCTTCCGCCCCGCCTTGTAGGCGGTCGGCACGGAGAAGAGCGCCACCTTCGGGTCCAGCCAGCCCTCGTCGCTGATCACCCCGAAGTCGATCTCGGACTCCCACCGCACGCGCTTGGTGTTGTAGTGCTCCACCCGCTCACCGGGCACCTCGGTCGGCAGGATGATCGCGGACCCGCCGGTGTTGTACTCCAGCACCGGCATGACGAACCGCTCGGCGGTCATCCCCGGGTAGCCACCCCGGAAGCGGTGCACCACGGTGGCCAGGTCGCCCTTGCGGTAGTGCCGGACGAAGCCGGTGGGCAGCCGGCCGGGGATCGCCTCGCTGAGCGCGTACAGGTAGGGGCTGTTCGCCGCCTCCCGGTCGGCCCACTGGCTGCTGATGGTCGAGACGAACCGGTCGGCGGAGACCGGGCTGCCGAGCTGGGCGGTGGTCAGGCCGGCGAAGCTGCCGGCCCAGAGCCCGAAGCCGTAGATGCTGCCGTCGTCGGCGTAGTAGACCGCGGAGACGTCGATCAGCTGCGGCGCCGCGTCCGGCTGCGGGACCGTGGTCAGGACGGGCTTGCCCCGCCGGGCGTCCACGGTGAGCGTGCGGTCACGGTCGACGGTCAGCTCGGGCTGGGCCAGCATGGTGAGCCCGCCGGCTTCGCCCTCGGGAGCGGGCTCGAAGATGACCGTGTTCAGGCCGTAGCGCCCCTTGGGCAGCCGCACCTGGACCACCCCGTCCGGGTCGTAGGCGTCCCGCATGTCGAAGCGGTCCAGCCCGGCCAGCGTGGTGTAGTAGTCCCCGGCCGTCGAGCCGGACCGGTCCAGGTGGGTCAGCGTCAGGGTGTAGCTCTCCACCTCCCGGTTCACTGCCACCGGGGTCACCGCGACGGTGGCGCCGGCGCGGGCCACCACCCGGCCGGTCCAGTAGCCGTCGAAGCCACCGAGCCGGGTGTCGGCGGTGACGGTGGTCTCCGCCCGGCCGCCCGCCGGCACGGTCACCCGCGTCGCGCCGAGCTTGAACATGCCCGCCGGTGCCGGCCGGGCACCCGGACCGGTGACCTCGACGGTCAGGTCCAGGGTGACGGCGGCCGGGCCGGCGTTGCGCCAGGCCACCGTGCGGGTGATCGGCGCGTCGTCGCCGTGCGGCCAGAGCGCGCGGCCGAAGGAGACACTCACCGGGTCGCTGGTCACCTGCTGGGTGATCGCTCGCGTGAGGTCGACCCGGCCGGCCCCCTGCTCGTACGCGCTCTGCGCCGGGTGCGGCTTCGCTGCGGCCATCAGGACCGACTTGAACTGGCCGGCCTTCCAGTCCGGGTGCTGCTGGGCCAGCAGCGCCACCGAGCCGGCCACGTGCGGGGTGGCCATCGAGGTGCCGGAGAGCGCCACGTATTTCTCCCCCACCGGGTCACCGATGACGCCGTCGGCGGCGCGGGCGGCGACGATGTCGACGCCGGGCGCGGTGATGTCGGGCTTGATCGCGTCGTCGCCGACCCGGGGCCCCCGGCTGGAGAAGTCGGCGAGCTGGTCCTCGCGGTCCACCGCGCCGACGGCGAGCGCCGCGTCGGCGCTGGCCGGCGAGCCGACGGAGCCGTCCGCGCCGGCGTTACCGGCGGCGGTGACGAAGAGCGTGCCGGTCTCGGCGGTCAGCGTCTGCACCGCCTGCTCCAGCGGGTCGACCTCCGGGAAGTCGCCGCCGCTGAGGCTCATGTTCACCACGGCGGCCCGCTTGTCGACGGCGGCCCACTGCATGCCGGCCAGGATGGCCGAGTCGGAGCAGCCGATGTCCTCGCAGACCTTGCCGCTGAGCAGCGTGGCGTCCGGGGCCACGCCCTTGTACTTGCCGCCCGACGCGGCACCGCTGCCGGCGATGGTCGAGGCGACGTGGGTGCCGTGGCCGACGGTGTCCCGGTCGTCGGTGACCTCGGTGAAGTTGCGCGACTCGGCCACCTTGCCGGTCAGGTCCGGGTGAGCCGCGTCGACGCCGGTGTCCAGCACGGCGACGGTGACGCCCTTGCCGGTGAAGCCGGCCGACCATGCGGAGGGCGCCCCGATCTGGGGGACGCTGTGGTCCAGCGTGACCCGACGCCGACCGTCGAGCCAGATCCGCTCGACGCCCCCCGCCGCGCCGAGCCGGGTGCCGGTGGAGCCGGTGGTGACCGCCGCCCAGACGGCGTTGGCCGTGGACTTGCCGGCGGTCAGGGCCGCACCGCGGATCGCCGGCAGGTCCCGGGTCACCCGGGTGCCGGGCAGCGCGGCCACGCCGCGCCGGGCCTCGCCTGAGCCGTACGACACCAGCAGCGGCAGATCGGCGCGGCGGGCGTCGTCGTAGCCGGCGGAGATCAGCTCGGTGACGTCGAAGAGCCGGCGGTCCACCTTGCCCGAGCGGACCAGCGGCAGGGCGTCCTGTGGCACCACGGTGAGGTGGCCGCGGTCCCGGCGTACCACGAATCGCACGTCGCCCCGGCCGGCGGCGGGCCGGACGGCGGCGTCGCCGGAGGCGGTGACGGTGACCCGGTCCCCGGTGAGCAGGGTGACGCTGGTCGACGCCCCGGTCGCCGTCTGCGGTTTCGCGGCGGGCCGGCCCGCCCGGGCCGGGTCACCCGGCGACGGTGCGGCGGCCGACGCGGTGGCCGGGGTGCCGAGCGCCAGGCCGAGCACGAGACCGAGCGCGACGGTTTTTCTTCTGCTTCGGTGCAACGGATCCTCCTCGTGAAGCGTCGTCATAGACGGGAGTCACATTGACGGAAACCAGAATTACATACCGGGTATGCAAAATGAAGTCTGAAATATGACGGACCCGGCATCCGGCATCAACCCGGTCAGGGATGATCGGCCGGTGACGTCCATGAGGGAACGGATGCTCGCCGGCGAGCCGTACATCGCCAACGAGCCCGACATCATCGCCGACCTCGACCGCGCGGCCCAGCTGATGGAACGATTCAACACCAGCGCCGCCACCGACCCGCAGGGGCGACTGGCCGCGCTGCGCGAGCTGCTCGGCTCGCTCGGCGAGGACACCTGGATACGCCCGCCGTTCCACTGCGACTACGGCTGGCAGATCCACCTCGGGCCCCGCTGCTTCGTCAACTACAACGCGGTCTTCCTCGACGTCGCCCGGATCACCATCGGCGCCGACGTCCAGATCGGACCGAACGTGCAACTGCTCACCCCCACCCACCCGGTCGAGCCGGGACCCCGCCGGGACAAGTGGGAGGCCGCCGCACCGATCACCATCGGCGACAACGTCTGGCTCGGCGGCGGAGCCATCGTGCTCGCCGGGGTCACCGTCGGCGCCAACACCGTGGTCGGCGCCGGCGCCGTGGTGACGAAGGACCTGCCACCCAACGTGGTCGCCGTCGGTAACCCCGCCCGACCGGTACGCACCCTGGAATAGTCGCTGAGCTGCTGAAACAGCGACTCTCGGGGTGGGCGGAACCGGGCATCAGGGTGCACTCTGGGTAGTGAGCGCGACACCAGGGGGCACGGATGGGCGAACGGGTGCTCGAACTGCGGGTGCACGGGGTGTCCAACACCCCGCCCGACCAGCTCCTCGGGCTGCGCCCCGAACCCGGCGCGAACGGCCCGCACCCCACCCTGGTGGCCGGCGGCACGGTCACCGGCTTCTACCGGTCCACCGCGGCCGGTCCTGACGACCCGATCACCGTCGAGGCGTACAGCTGGGGGCAGCTCACCTCCGGCGCGCGGACCGCGCGGGACGTCGAGCGGGCCCTGTGGACGCTGCTGCTCCCGTTCACCCTGGCCAACGTGGCCCTGCACGCCCGCCCCGAGATCCCGGCGGACCCGGACACGGAGCGCTGGACCAGCCGCTCCGGCATCACCGCCTGGCTGATCCGCCTCTTCTGCCTGAGCCTCACCGCCACCCTCTCGATCGCCCTGACCGGCGTCGGCGTGGACCTGATCGCCTGGCAGTGCGTCGACCAGGACTGCCTGCGCCGCCTGCCCGGCCCGTGGGAGTTCCTGGGCCAGGGCTGGTGGCGGGCGGACTTCCACCCGCTCGCCGTCGGCCTGCTGCTGCCGCTGACCGTGCTGGCCGCGCTCGGCGCACTGGCCTGGCGCACCTACCAGTACGAGGCGGAGATGCCCGCCGCGCCCCCGCCCCGCCCCTCCGACCCCGGACCGGAGGCCGACCCGCTCGCCAACCCGTTGCAGGACCGGACCTTCTGGGCCGGCGAGGGGCAGTTGCGCCGGGCCGGCGTGCTGCACCTGTGCACCGGGGCGGCGGTCGCCGCGTCGGTGCCGGTCGCGGCGGTGCTCCTGACGGACCCGCCCCGGGGCGTCCGGGCGGCCGTCGCCTGGCCCACCGTCGCCGCCCTCGCCGCGGTGCTGGGGACCGCGGTCGTCGCCGTCAGCCGGCCGTGGCTGACCCGCCGGCGCGGGCGCACCCCGCTCGGCCGGTGGAGCGTCGCGGTCGGTGTGCTCACCGGCCTGGGACTGATCGGCACCTTCGCGCTCCTGCTGCTCCCGGACGGGCCCGCCGGGCGGCCGCTGCCGGAGTTCCGGCCGCCGGCCGGCTGTTTCCGCGCCCCCGCCCCGCCGGGCTGCCTGACCGACCGGTCCCTGCCCGGGTACGACACCGCCGTCGCCTGGCTCGCCACGTACCAGGCGCTGCTGCTGATCACCATCGGCGCGGTCGCCCGCTCGGGGCGGCGGGCGCTGCCCGCCCCGGTGGCCGGTGCCGCGCTGCTGCCGCTCGGGGTGGCCTGGATCGAAGGCGGGCTGCCCGGGGTGCCGGCCGCACCGCCGGGGCTGGACACCTGGATGCTCGCCGTGCCGGCCATCGCCGTCGCCGCCACCGGCCTGCTGCTGCCCCGGACCCGGCCCGACGGCGAGCGGCAACCGCTCGGCGCGCACACCGATCTCGCCTGGGGCGGCCGGGGACCGGCCCTGATCGCCGGGGCCGGCTGGATGATGGCCCTCGCCTACTGCGCCGGGCTGCTGCACTGGGTGGCCGAACGGCTCAACGCCGACGCCGGGCCCGAACGGGTGCGGCCGCCGCCGGCGGTGTTCTGGGCCGGGCTGGCCTTCGCCGTCGCGCTGGTCGCCCTCGCCGGCACCGCGATCCGCGCCGGCCTGCTCTTCGCGGCACTGCGCCGGCGGGAGTACGCCGAGCTGACCCGGCCCGGCACCGTCCACTCCGCCCACGACCGGCGGCGCTGCCGCGACGTCAGCGGCTACCGGGCCCTGCACCGGCTGGTCGGCGAGCACGCCGTCCGGCTGGTCGGCTGGTACGCCACCGTCGCGGCCGGGCTGGCCACCCTCTGCTGCGCGGCGGCGCTCTCCCGCAGCCGCCCCGGGTCCGCCGTCGGCCGGCAGGCGGTCGTCCACACCGTCGCCGACGTCGGCGGCATGATGCTCGGTTGGCTGCCGGTGGTGGTCGCCGCGCTGGGGCTGCTGGTCTACCGCAACGACACCGTTCGCCGCTCGGTCGGCGTCGTCTGGGACGTCGGCACCTTCTGGCCCCGCGCGGCGCACCCGTTGGCCCCGCCGAGCTACGCCGAGCGGGCGGTGCCGGAACTGCAGACCCGGGTCGCCGGGATCCTCGCGCTGGCCGAGCACGACCCGCGCCGGATGGACGGGGTGATCCTCTCCGGACACAGCCAGGGGACCGTCATCTGCGCCGCGATGCTGTTCCAGCTGCCGGCCCGGTGGCGGCGGCGAATCTGGTTCTTCTCCTACGGCTGCCAGCTCACCCGGCTCTACGGCCGGGTCTTCCCGGCGTACTTCGGGCCGGACCGGCTCCGGGTGCTCGCCGGCACCCTGACCCGGCCCGACGGCGGCGTCGCCTGGACCAACTTCTGGCGGGCGACCGACCCGCTGGGCTGGCCGGTCACCGCCGGGGGGCGGGACCTGCCGGTCGTCGACCCGGTGGCGCTGCACCCCAGCGGCGGCGAGGTCGCCGACCCGCCCATCCGCAACCACAGCGGATACCCGGAGGCGGTGGAGTTCCAGCGGGAACGGGCCGTGGTCGCCCGGCTGCTGCGGCGGACGGTCCCGTCACCCCGGCAGGGGGTCGGTTAGGCGGACCACCAGGTCGGCGTGGTGTGCGGTGCCGCGGACCACGGCCGCGTTGGCCTCGTCGCTGCCGTGCGCCCAGGCCGCCGCCTGCTCCGGCGTCCGCCCGTACGCCTCGTGCCGGGCGATCAGCCGGCGCAGCCGCGACTCGGCGTCCAGGTCGAGGAACCACGCCTCGTGCAGCAGCTGCCGCACCTCGTCCCACGGCGGGTCGGTGAGCAGCAGGTAGTTGCCCTCGGTCACCACCAGCCGCACCGAGGGCGGCACCTCGATCGCCCCGGCCACCGGCTCCTCCAGGTCCCGGCGGAACAGCGGCGCATAGACCGCGGTCGGTTCCAGCCGGCGCAGGCGGCGCAGCAGCGAGACGTACCCGTTGGCGTCGAAGGTGTCCGTCGCCCCCTTGCGCGCGGCCCGGCCCAGCCGCTCCAGCTCCGCCTGGGCCAGGTGGAAGCCGTCCATCGGCACCAGCCGGGCGCTCGGGCCGACCGCCGCGACGATCCGCTCGGCGAGGGTGGACTTGCCCGCCCCGGGCGCCCCGGCGATGCCGAGCAGTTGCCGGGGGCCGGCCTCGGCCAGGGCCCGGGCCCGGGCCAGCAGGTCGTCGAGCGGGAGCGCGGTGGCCTCGGGCATCAGGGCAGGACCGGGTCGCTGATCCGGAACCGGGCCCGCACCACGGCGTGCACGGTCTGCGGCTGCGGGTCGAGCTCCAGCTCGGGCGGCGCGCCCTTCTCCATCCGGGAGAACGCGACGCCGGTCGCCATCGGGCCGAACCCCTCCTCCGCGTCGGCCAGCTCCAGCAGGGCGGTCAGCCGGGCGCCCAGCGCGTCGGCGTACTCCCGGGCGCGGTGCAGCGCGTCGGCGATGGCGGCGTGCCGGGCCTCCCGGTGGGCCGGGCTGTCCGGCCGCAGCGACCACCAGGGACCGGCCACCTCGACCTGCTCCTGGTCGGCCAGGCGCAGCATCAGCTCGGCGAGGACGGTGAACTCGGTGACGGTGACGCCGGTGGTGACACTGCCGTGGTAGCCGACCACCCGCTCGCCGGAGCGGTTCGTCTCGGGGCGTACCCGCAGGTCGCCGGCCTCCCGCCGGTCGAGAGCTGGGGCGTGCTCGTCGAGCAGCACCCGTACGGCGGCGGCCCGCTCGGCGAGCCGGGTCAGGGTGACCTCGCGGTCCCGCTCGCGGGCCGTCGCGGTCACCTGGAAGCGGGCCAGCTCGGGCGCGACCTCCCGGTACGCCTCGCCGCGCACCGCCACGACCGGTCCGTCCGTCACGCCCTCACCCTAGCGGCGAGGTCGGTGGGCCGCCCGGTTCCACGACCAACCGGCGGGCCGAGTACTCGACCTCGTCGCCGGCCGTCCGGCACCCGTCGAGGTGGCCGCCGGCCGCGCCCAGCTCGTGCAGGAAGCGCAGCTCCGCGTCCCCGTCGCCGGCCAGCGGGAAGACCTGCCGCAGCTCGACCGTGGCCCGCCCGGCCAGCGCGGTCCGCGCGTGGCGGCCCTCGGCGTGCCGGGCGGTGAGCGCGGCCCGGTCGTCGGCGCGCAGCGCGGCGGCCAGCTCGTCCAGGAAGGAGGTGACCGAGGTCAGCGCCGACAGCACCTCCGCCCGGTTGGAGAGCAGCATGTTCGCCGTCCGCTCCGGCGGCGTACCGGCGACCCGGGTGCCGTCGCGGAAGCTGCCCGCGGCGAGGCTGAGGACGGCGTCGCGCAGCGGCGAGCGCTCGGCCGCGCCGGCGAGGGCGCCGGCGAGCAGGTGCGGCACGTGCGAGGCGAGCGCGACGACCGCGTCGTGCCGGTCGGCCGCCATCGGCACCACCCGGGCGGCGAACACCTCCATGACCAGCACGGTGAGCCGGCGGAACGCGGCCAGGCCGGGCCCCGGGGCGGGGCAGAGCACCCACGCGGCGTCGTCGAAGAGCCCCGGCACCGCCGCGGTGAGGCCGGCCCGGTCGGTGCCGGCCATCGGGTGGCCGGGGACGAACCGGTGGGTCAGCCCCCGGGCGGCGGCGAACGCGGCCAGCTCCGCCTTGGTGCTGCCGACGTCGGTCAGCAGGCAGTCCTCGCCGGTGGCGGCGGCCACCCGCAGCAGGGTCTGCGGCAGGGTGGGCAGCGGCCCGCAGAGGAAGACCACGTCCCGGTCGGCCACCGCGTCGACCAGCCGCTCCGGCACGGGTACGCCCACCCGCCGGGCCTGCCGCCGGGTCGCCTCGTCCGGGTCCCAGCCGGCCACGTCCAGCCCGGCGGCGTGCAGCCGGAGCAGCACCGAACCGCCGATCAGCCCGGTGCCGACCACCGCCGCCCGGAGCACCTCGCCGGCCCCGCCCATCGTTGCGTCAGGCCTGCGCGAGCCGGGCGGCGACCGCGGCGACGTGCGCGTCGGACTCGGTCAGCGCGGCCCGGACGTGCTGGGCGCCCCCGGGGCCGTAGAAGGCGCCGGCGGCGACCAGGATGCCGCGACGGGCCAGCCAGTCGACCGTGGCCCAGCAGTCCTCGCCCCGGGTCATCCACAGGTAGAGCCCGGCCTCGGAGTGCTCCACCGTGAAGCCGGCCCCGGTGAACGCGGCGAGCAGCATCTCCCGCCGGGCCCGGTAGCGTTCCCGCTGCTCGTCGGCGTGCGCCTGGTCGGAGAGCGCGGCCACCATGGCCGCCTGCACCGGCGCGGGCACGATCATGCCGGCGTGCTTACGGATCTTGAGCAGCTCGGCGACCAGCGCCGGGTCGCCGGCGACGAAGCCGGCCCGGTAGCCGGCCAGGTTGGAGCGCTTGGACAGCGAGTGCACCGCCAGCACCGAGTCGTAGGAGCCGCCGCAGACCTCGGGCGACAGCACCGAGACCGGCTCGGCGCCGGCCGTCCAGCCCAGCGGCAGGTAGCACTCGTCGCTGGCCACCACGGCGCCCCGCTCGCGGGCCCAGTCGACCACCTTGCGCAGGTGGGCGGCGGGCAGCACCCGGCCGGTCGGGTTGCCGGGCGAGTTGACCCAGACCAGGCGTACCCGGGAGGTCGGGCCGACGGCGGTCAGCGAATCGGCGCGTACGGTGGTGGCGCCGGCCAGCCGGACCCCGTCCTCGTACGTCGGGTAGGCGATCGACGGCACCACGACCACGTCACCGGGGCCGATGCCGAGCAGCGTGGGCAGCCAGGCGACCAGTTCCTTGGAGCCGATCGTGGGCAGCACCCCGAGCCCGTCCACGCCCGCCCCGCAGGACCGCGCCACCCAGGCCGCGATGGCGTCCCGCAGGGCCGGGGTGCCGGCGGTCAGGGGGTAGCCGGGCGCGTCGGACGCGTCCGCCAGCGCCTGCCGGATCACCGGGGGCACCGGGTCGACCGGCGTACCCATCGAGAGGTTGATCAGACCGTCCGGGTGCGCCGCGGCCAGGGTGGCCGCGGCGTCCAGCGTGTCCCAGGTGAACTCGGGCAGCCGCGACGAGACCGGCGCGGGCCGGTTCAGTGGCCCTCTCCGCGCGGCGGCTGAGCGGCGACGAAGGTGGCGTCCTTCTCCACCTTGCCGATCTTCGACGCGCCACCCGGGGAGCCCAGGTCCTCGAAGAACTCGTAGTTGGCCCCGGTGTAGTCCTTCCACTGCTCCGGGACGTCGTCCTCGTAGAAGATGGCTTCGACCGGGCAGACCGGCTCACAGGCACCACAGTCGACGCACTCGTCGGGGTGGATGTAGAGCATCCGATTGCCCTCGTAAATGCAGTCGACCGGGCACTCCTCGATGCATGCCTTGTCGAGCACATCCACGCACGGCTCGGCGATGATGTAGGTCACCGGTCTTCTCCTCCGCAAGACTCGCCGCGATCACCCGCGACGGTAAGAGCCTAGTATCTCGCCGGGGAGGAGGTCGATCGTGCTCCGACAGCAGGACGTGGGCCACCGGATCGTGGTGCGCCGCATTGTGGGGATTCGTGAGGGCCGGCCCCTCTTCTCGGACGCTCTCGGCGAGCTGGTCGAGCTGACCGAGACCCATCTCACTCTCGCCACCACGCAGGGCCGGTTGCGGGTGCCGGTGACCGAGGTGCACCGGGCCAAGCGGGTCCCGCCGACCCGCCGGCCGACCGCCGCCGCCGTGGTCGAGCTGGAGCTGGCCTCCGACGAGGCCTGGCCGGCCGCCGTCCGGGGCAGGCTGGGCGACTGGCTGCTGCGCGCCGCCGCCGGCTGGTCCGGCCGGGCCAACTCGGCGCTGCCGGTGGGCGATCCGGACCGGCCGTTGCCCGCCGCCCTGGACGCGGTGGAACGCTGGTACGCCGAGCAGGGCCAACCGGCCATGGTGAACACTCCGCTGCCGCTGGCCGCGCCGGTCGGCGCGGAGCTGGACGCCCGGGGCTGGGGCAGCCGACCGCCGGTGCTGGTGCAGACCGTCGCCCTCGCCGCGGTGCCGCCGGCCGAGCCGGCCCGGCCCGGTGCGCCGCCGGTCGAGCTGGCCGCCGCCCCGTCGCCGGACTGGCTCGCGATCGCCGCCGGCCGCAAGGGTGGCCTCCCGGACGCCGCGCGGCACGTGCTCACCGCCGTGGACCGGGTCCGCTTCGCCCACGTGTACGCCGACGGCACGCTGGTCGCGATCGGCCGGGGCACCGTCACCGGGCAGGGACGCTGGCTCGGGCTCAGCCTGATCGAGGTGGTGCCCGAGGCCCGGCGGCGCGGGCTGGCCGTCCGGGTGATGCGGGCCCTGGTCGACTGGGGTGTGGCGGAGGGGGCGACGCACGCCTTCCTCCAGGTGGAACAGCGCAACACCGCCGCGGTGACGCTCTACCGGCGGCTGGGCTTCACCACCCACCACACCTACCTGACCCGCGTCGCGCCGGACTGAGGACCGGGAGGTTCCCGCAGGTCGTTCGGGGTAGGGAAGGACTGGACGCGGCACGACGCATCGTCGCGACCCGTCACGACCCCGGACCAGGAAGGACCTGCTCGATGGCCACGCGCAACGCATCGGGGCGCGCCAGCGGCTCGACCGCGACGAAGAACGTCCCCGGCAACCAGACCCCGAACACCCCGGAGATCAACGAGAGCGAGATCGCCCGGCTCAAGGTCGACCAGCTCCGCGACCGGCTCCGCCGACGCGGCATCACCGGCACCGCCGACATGCGCAAGGACGAACTCGTCGAGACCCTGATCACGGCGCTGCGCGAGGGCCGCAAGACCACCCGCTCCGGCACCGGCCGCACGTCCCGCTCGGACTCAGCCCGCTCCAACTCCGGCGGCTCGAACTCCGGCTCGTCGACCTCCGGTCGGTCGAAGTCCGGCGGCTCGGGTTCCGGCTTCTCCAACTCCAGCTCCTCCAACTCCGGTCCGTCGAACTCCGGTGGCTCGGCTTCCGACGGCAAGTCGGCCGCCCCGGAGGGCTCCGGCTCGCGTCGTTCCGGATCGGACGCGGCGGAGTCGGCGTCCCCGGAGGTGGAGCTGGCGGAGGTGGAGCGGCGCGCAGCGGAGCTGGCGGACGTGACGCCACTGGCCATGGAGGTCGAGGAGGTCGAGCGGCGCGCGGCGGAGCTGGAGGAGGCGGTGGCCGAGTCGTCGCCGCCGAAGGCCGCACGCCCGGGTGGGAGCGTCCCGCAGCCCCGGTCCGGCGGCGGCGACGCGGCCGGGCACGTCGCCGACCGGCAGCCGGTCCGGACCCCGGACGAGCGGACCGGACCGGCGCTGACCCTGGACACCGCCGACCGGGTGCTCACCTCGATGGTGCCGGCGGAGATGGAGCCGGTCGACGAGGTGGTCACCCCGGAGGGCACCGTGCTCACCGCCGGGAACGGCGCGGCGGTGGACACCCCGCCACTGCCGGGAACGGAGGCCCGAAACCCGGCTTCCTCCCCCGCCCGCTAGGCGACGCCACCGGGTCCGGGGAACCGTCGACGAGATCCGCCTCCCGGCTCGCGCTCGGGCCGGGCGGAACGGGACCGGCGGGGCCGGGCAGGACAAGGGCGGGGCCGGGCGGACGGGCGAAACAGCAATGAGCGACATTCCTGAGCGGCATATTTATGCCTCTCAGGAATGTCGCTCACACCAACGTTGCCGCCCACGCCCGACCCGCCGCAGCGATGAACGGACCCGGCGATCGGGACGGGACCGGACGGTCCGACGGGTCAGCGGCGGACGACCCGGCGCGGCTTGGCCAGCTTGACCTCGGCGTACCGCTTGAGCTGCTGCGAGCGGTGGTCGAGGCCGAGCGCGGTGAGCACCAGGTAGCCGATCGCCACACCGGCCCCGGCGGCCAGCAGGTAGAGCCAGATCTGGGCGAAGAAGAGCCCGGCGCCCCCGCCGAACGGGTTGTCGCCGACCAGCAGCGGCCCGACCAGCACGGTCAGCAGCAGCGCCGCGAGCATGGCCGCGCCCACGTCCGCGCCCCAGCGCCCGGCGGGACGGGTACGACCCTGGACGAAGACCACCCCGGCGAGGATTAGCCCGATCACCACGAACATGCCCAGCGATACCCGGTCGGCGGCGGTGTCGTTCCCGTCGAAGCCGAGTTTGATGATCACCCGAGCCACCACGTTGACCGCGAACAGCGCCCCCGCGAGCACGCCGACCGCGCGCCACCGATTCCCCATCGCACGCCTCCCGCCGTACCGCCCGCCCCAGTGACGGGCCTTCTGGCAGGAATGTCTACCACCACAGCCTGTGTGCCGTCATCACCCGTCGTGACGTCGCTGCGGCGGGCCGAGGATCTGCCGGAACGCCATCACCGCGAAGGTCATCGCCCCGGCGGTGATCATGCCCAGACCGACCCAGTTGTCCCCGGCGACGAGCAGGTCGCCCTCGGTGGTGCGGACCGCCGCCACGGCCATCAGCACGAACCACGGCAGCGCGGGCAGCGCGACCGCCCACTTCCGGCCCACCGTGGTGTACGCGAACCAGCTCACCGCGATCGCCGCACCGATGGTGACCAGCACCGAGACCCCGATCAGGTGCCCGCCCACCCGGACGGTGGAGAGCAGCAGCCCGAGCAGGGCCACCAGCACCCCGCCGACCACCGACACCAGCCCACCGGCGATCCGCAGGGCGAGGTCGGCCAGCCGCGTGGACCGGCTCGGCGGCGGCGTCGGCGCGACCTGCTCCTCGATGACCGGCATCGGCGCGGCGGGCAGGGTCACCGGAGCCCGGCCACCGCGACCGGGGAGCGGTCCTGGCCGTCCGTGAGCAGCCCGGCGAAGAGGTCGTCCTCCCAGCCGTACGGGCCCTTGCCGGGGCCCTTCTCGCCCACCGCGAGGGTGAAGTACTCCACGCCCATGAACTCGGCGCCGAAGTTGCCGGCGATCGAGTACAGCCACGAGTTGGCCGGGATCTGGGTGGCGTGCGCGCGCATCGCCGCCTCCTTGGCGGCGTGCTGGTCGGTGGCGTCGATCCGGGCGGCGATCTCCGCGTCCGGCGTGCCGAAGGGCAGCTCGTCGATGCTGCCGATGCCGTCGAACGGGTTGTCCGACGCCTCGGTGAACTGGGTCAGGCCGGCCTCCATCACGCTGCGCGGCAGGGCCGTCCAGTAGACCTTGGCCGGGGCGCAGCCCTCGGCGGCGGCCAGCTCGTGCGCCCGCATCGCCACCCGGTGGGCCTGGATGTGGTCGGGGTGCCCGTAGAAGCCGTTCGGGTCGTACGTGATCATGACCTGCGGGCGGACCTCGCGCATGATCTCCACCAGGTGCCCGGCGGCCTCGTCGAGGTCGGCCTGCCAGAAGGCCCGGGGGTGCTCGTTGGTGGCGAGGCCCATCATGCCGGAGTCCCGGTAGCGACCGGCACCGCCGAGGAAGCGGTGGTCGGTGACGCCGAGCGCGGCGCAGGCGGCCGCCAGCTCGCCGATCCGGTACCCGCCGAGCTGGTCGGCCTCGGCCGCGCAGAGCTGCGCCAGCTCCGGCACATGGATCTCGCCCTCCTCGCCGAGCGTGCAGGTCACCAGCGTGACGTGGGCGCCGTCGGCGGCGTACCACGCCATCGTCGAGCCGGTGCCGATGGACTCGTCGTCGGGGTGCGCGTGAACCAGCAACAGGCGTCGGTCGGGCAGCGTCGTCACGTCCGTCACTCTAACCGGCGGTCTCCGTCCGCCGAGCCTGACGCGTCCGCCCAGGTCGGCCACATCACGCCGCGAGCCGCCATACGATCTGGGCTGTGGACTTTCCCGAGCTGGCCGCCCGTACCCGTCGGTTCAGCCACGGGGCACCGCGCGCCGTTTCCGTGGCCGACGACGGCTCCCGGGTGGTCTTCCTCCGCTCGGGCGGTCCCGAGGATCCGGCCGAGGCGCTCTGGTCGCTCGACGTCGCCGGCGGCGAGGAACGCCTGATCGCCGACCCGGCCGTCCTGCTCGGGAACGAGGCCGGGCCGGGGACGCTCGCCCCGGGCGAGCGGGCGCTGCGCGAGCGGCTGCGGCTCAGCAGCGCCGGCATCGGCTCGTACGCCCTCGACGCGGCCGGCCGGGTGGCGGTCTTCGCGCTGGCCGGGCGGTTGTTCCGGGCCGACCTGGTGCACGGCGACGTGGTCGAGGTGAACACCGTTGGGCCGGTGATCGACCCACGGCCGGACCCGACGGGCGAGCGGCTGGCGTACGTCACCGACGCCGCCGAGGGCGTCCGGCGGGGCCAGCTGCGGGTGGTCGAGTCCGACGGCACCGACAACCTGCTGGCCGGCGAGGACTCCGGCGTGACCTGGGGGCTGGCGGAACACGTCGCGGCCGAGGAGTTCCACCGCTTCCGGGGCTACTGGTGGGCGCCGGACGGCCGGTCGGTGCTCGCCGCCCGGGTGGACGAGTCCCGGCTGCCGGTCTGGCACCTGCACGACCCGGCCGACCCGACGACCCCGCCGACCACCGTCGCGTACCCCCGGGCGGGCGGCCCGAACGCCGAGGTCAGCCTGCACCTGCTGGACCTCGACGGCGGCTGGGTCGACGTGCACTGGGACCGCGAGACCTACCCCTACCTGGCCTCGGTGGGCTGGGCCGACGGCGGGCCGCTGATCACGGTGCTGCGCCGCTCGCAGCAGCACGGCCTGGTGCTGGCCGTCGACCCGCGTACCGGGGAGACGCAGGTGCACGCCGAGCTGGCCGACCCGCGCTGGGTGGAGCCGATCCCCGGCACCCCGGCGCACCTGCCCGACGGCCGGGTGCTGGTCGGCGGGGAGCTGGCCCACGACGGGTACGACGCGCGCTGCCTCTTCGCCGACGGCACCCTGCTCACCCCGCCGTCGCTCTACGTACGCCGGGTGGTGGGGCGGCTGCCGACGGGCAACGGCCCGGCGGACCTGCTGGTCGAGGCGAGCGAGGGCGAGCCGAGCCAGCGCCACCTGTACCGGGTCCGCACGATCATCGGCGGCGGCGTGGACGCCCGCCGGATGAGCGGCACCCCCGGCTGGCACACCGCCGCGGTCGGCGGGGACGTACTGGTGGTGGGCACCGCCTCGCTGGACGACGCCGGGACGAGCTGGTCGGTCTGGCGGGGTGACCGCGAGGTGGCCCAGTTGCGCTCGCTGGCCGCCACCCCGCCGTACGCCCCGCGTCCGATGCTGGTCCGGGTGACCGACCGACGGCTGCCGTCCGGGGTGCTCTACCCGAGCGACCACGTCAAGGGCACCCGGCTGCCGGTGCTGCTGGACGTCTACGGCGGCCCCGGGCACCAGGAGGTGGTAGCGGCGCGGGCGGCCTGGCTGGAGCGGCAGTGGTGGGCCGACTCCGGCTTCGCGGTGGTGACCGTCGACAACCGGGGCACTCCCGGGGTGGCCCCGTCGTTCGAGAAGGCGATCCACCGGCGGGTGGCGGACGTGATCCTGAGCGACCAGGTGGACGCGCTGACCGCCCTGGCGGGCAAGCACCCGGACCTGGACCTCGACCGGGTGGCGATCCGTGGCTGGTCCTTCGGCGGCTGGCTGGCCGGGCTGGCCGTGCTGCGCCACCCGGAGCTGTTCAAGTGCGGCATCGCCGGCGCCCCGGTCACCGACTGGGCGCTGTACGACACCGCCTACAGCGAGCGCTACCTGGGCCTGCCGGACGACGGCATCGACGTGTACGGCCACCACTCGCTGCTGGAGCTGGCCGCCGAGCCGCTGGTCGGAGCGGAGCAGGCCCGGCCACTGCTACTGGTGCACGGCCTGGTCGACGACAACGTGGTGGCCGCGCACACGCTACGGCTGTCGGCGGCGCTGCTGGCCACGGGGCGCCCGCACGCGGTGCTGCCGTTGACCGGGGCGACTCACCTGGCTGCCGACGGGCTCTCCGAGCGCCTGCTCCGGCTGGAGCTGGACTTCCTGCGTACGCACCTCTGAGAGGGTGTTCGGCCGCGGGTGCGTGTCAGCCCAGTGCTTTGCGCAGCAACGCCGTCAACTGGTCCTGTTCGTCGGGTGAGAGTCGCCCGACCGCCGTGCGGGCGAAGGTGAAGGCTGTTGCGAACCGGTGGTTGATCTCGTCTCCTCGAGGGGTTCGCGCGACGAGTCGTGCGCGGCGGTCCTGGGGATTCGGTTCGCGGGTGACGAGGCCGAGCGCTTCGAGGCGCGCGACGATCTGGGTGATGTTGGAGGCATCGCAGCCGAGCTCCTCGGCCAGGGCGCCCATGCCGCGTCGCTCATCGAGTCGTCCGAGCACACATGCCTGCGCCGGGCTGAGCGACAGCTCGGCTGCGGCCGCCTCGTAGGCGCGGTCGTATACGTCGACCAGGTCGAACAAGACGGCCTCGGCCTCGGACGAGGTGGTCACGGGTCCGTTCGGCAGTGCCATGGCTGCCAGCCTAGAACAGTTACTTGATGCGCTCAAATAGCTGTGCTCCAATGATCCTTGATTCACTCAAGTAACAAGGAGGGCCGATGGACACCAGAGTCGAGCGCACAGCGGGCGGCGCGATCGTGGAGCCGCAGATGAGCGCGGTCGTCCTTGACCGGTTCGGCGGAGCCGACGAACTTACGTCGCGCCGGATACCGCTCCCGGAGGTCGGCGACGACGACGTTCTCATCCGGGTGGAGTTCGCAGGGGTCGGGTCCTGGGACGCGGGCGAGCGGGAAGGGCACTACGACGGCGGTTTCGGTGTCGCCTCGACCTTCCCCTATGTCCTCGGCTGGGACGCGGCGGGCACGGTGGCCGCGGTCGGACGCAACGTCACCCGGTTCGACGTGGGCGAGCGTGTCTACGCTGCGACGGTGCCAGTGCCGCGTGGCGGCTTCTACGCCGAGTACGGCGTCGTCGAGGCGGAGTTCGTGGCGCGCGTGCCCGACCGGGTGCCGACCGAACAGGCCGGCGCGATGGCGTGGGATGCCCTGACTGCACTGAGCGGCCTCGATCTGCTCGGCCTGCGGCCGGACGAGACGCTCATGGTCTTCGGGGCCAGCGGGGGTATCGGGCACATGGCCCTGCAGCTGGCGCGGCACCGGGGCATCCGGGTGCTGGCCGTGGCCTCCGGTGACGACGGTGTCGCCCTGGCCCGGCGGCTGGGCGCCGACGACGCCGTCGACGGTCGCAAGGACGATGTGTTGGCTGCGGCTTTCGAGTTCGCACCAGGCGGGCTCGATGCGGCCCTGGTCACCGCGGGAGGCGAGACTGCCGAACGGTCTCTTCGCGCGATCAGGAACTCGGGGCGGATCGCGTGGCCGAACGGTGTCCTGCCCGCGCCTGTGACGTCGCTGGGCGCGACGGTGTCCTGCTACGACGGGGATCGAAGCCGCGCCGCCACCGATCGGCTGAACGCGATCATCGAGGCGAGCTCCTTCGAGGTCCACGTCGCCCGGAGCTTCCCGTTGGAGCGGGTCGGGGATGCGCATCGCGCCCTGAATGATCACTATGTCGGGAAGCTGGCCCTCAAGGTCGGATAGGACGCGACAAGCGGCCCGAGGCTCCGGCACGCGGAAGGCCCCGGCCGACACCGTTGTCGACCGGGGCCCGTCCCTACCGCCGGTTACTGCTTGACGTGCGCGTTGACGAACGCCGGGTAGCCGAAGACGCTGGAGATGAAGACCCCGCCGGCCTTCGAGCCGTGCACGACGTAGGCCACGTCGACGTAGAGCGGCACCACCGGGGCGTGCTCCTTCATGATCCGCTCATCGAGCTTGCCCCACTCCGGGCCCTGGTCGGCCGGGGCCAGGGCCAGGATCCGGTCGAACTCGGCGTTGATGGCCGGGTCGTTGAAGTAGGACTGGTTGCTGTTGCCCTCGGCCTTGATCGACCGGCCGTCGTAGAGCACCGGCAGGATCGACGCGCCGCTCGGCCAGTCCGCCGCCCAGCTGCCGAGGTACAGGTCCCAGGGGTTGTTCTTCTTCTTGATCTCGTCGAGCTTGGCGTCGTCCGGGATGTTCCGGATCGTGATCTTGAAGCCGGCCTTCTCCAGGTTGCTCTTGATCTGGGTGGCCAGCTCCTGCTCCGTCGAGTCGTCGGAGGCGCCGAGGACGAGCTGGGGGCTCTGGCCGCCGAGCAGCTCCTTGGCCTTGTCGATGTCGCCGCTGGCGCCCGCCGGGTACGCGTCGTACGCCTGGTAGCCGATCGTCGACGGCGGCATCAGCGTGGTCATCGGGGCCGCCACGGTGGCGCCCCCGAGGGTCTTGATCAGGCCGTCCCGGTCGATGGCGTAGTTCAGCGCCTGCCGGACCTTGAGGTCGGTGACCCGCTGGGTGTTGATGACCAGCTGGTTCGCGCTCGGCGTCGGGGAGAGGATGGTCCGCGACTTCAGGTTGGCGTCACCGGCGACCTTGGCGACCAGCGAGGCGGGCACGAAGTTCCACGCCAGCGCGCTCTGGTCCGCGCCGTTGTCGGCGATCACCCGGTTGTTGGCGGCGTCGGCGGTCGGGCCGAACGTCCAGACGAACTGGTCCGGGTACTGGTGGCGCACCGGGTCGGTCTTCGGGTCCCAGTTCGGGTTGCGGTCCAGGGTCAGCTGCACGCCGACCTGGTGCTTCGCGACCTTGTAGGGCCCGGACGAGAAGGGCTTCTGGTCGAGGTTGACGCCGGTGTCCATCTCGGGCTTGAGCGGCGCGGTGGTCGGCAGCGAGACGGCGAACGGCAGGTCGCAGCGGGGCTTGGTGAACTCGAAGCGCAGCGTCTTCGCATCCGGCGTGGTCAGCCCCGGGGGCAGGCCGGTCTTGTTCTTCTTGAAGTCCCACTTGGTGTCGAACTGCGGGCTGTCGGCCAGCCACTCCTGGAGGTAGGTCGGGCCGCCGGACAGGTCGGGGTCGAAGGAGCGGGCGATGCCGTACGCGATCTCCTTGGCGGTGATCGGGCTGCCGTCCTCGAACTTCACCCCGTCCTTGATCTTGAATTCCCAGACCTTGCAGTCGTTGTTGACGTTGGTGCCGGGCGTCTCGGCCAGGTCACCGACGAGCACCAGGCCACCCTTGCCGTCGTCCTTCCAGGTGGTCAGGTAGCGGGCGAAGAGCGGGTTGGCCATCAGGCCGGCGAACGAGTACGTCCGCTGCGGGTCCAGGTGGGAGATGGGGGTCTCCCGGATGATGGTGAAGGTGCCGCCCTTCTGGGCGCCGTCCACCTCGGCCGCCGGCCCCTGGGAGTCCTTGGGGTCGGTCGCGATCACCCCGGTCTGCTGCCGGTTGTTGTCCACCACCGGACCGTCGTCCGTGTTCTTCGTGCACGCGCCCAACGCCACAACCAGTGCGATGGCGCCGGATGCGGCTGCCGCCACCCGTGGTCGCATGTCGTACCTCCTCCACCGTGTGCTCTGCGGGCGCCGGGCGGGGAACCGCCGACGTCCCGAGGATCGTAAAGAAGAAAACCTTCGAATTGTGTAACAGTTGTCGATAAATTTTGACGCCAACCGGCGCCGGCGTCAGCCCAGCCGGACCCGGGGGTCGATCGCGGCGTAGAGCAGGTCCACGACCAGGTTGGCGACCACCACGAAGAAGGCCGAGATCAGCACGGTGGCCATGATGGTGGGCAGGTCACCGGCCTTGACCGCGTCCACGGCGGTACGCCCCAGCCCGGTCAGGCCGAAGGTCAGCTCGGTGATCACCGTGCCGCCCAGCGCCCCGCCGACGTCCAGCCCGGCGATGGTCACCACCGGGGTGATCGCCGCGCGCAGCGCGTGCCGCCCGTACACCTGGGGTTTGGCCAGGCCCTTGGCCCGCGCGGTCCGGACGAAGTCCTCGGAGAGCGTCTCCAGCATCTGGGCCCGGGACAGCCGGGCGTAGATCGCGGAGAAGAGGAAGGCCAGCGCGACCCAGGCGAGCACCAGCCCGCTCGCCCACTTCAGCGGGTTGTCGAGGATCGACGTGTAGCCGGGCACCGGCAGCAGGCGGGTCGTGTAGACGAAGACCAGCATCAGCACCGCGCCGACGAAGTAGAGCTGCAACGACGCGCCGGTCAGCGAGAAGCCGATCGCCGCCCGGTCCACCCAGGTGCCCCGGCGTAGCGCGGAGACCATGCCGAGGCCGACCCCGAGCAGCAACCAGAGGATCGCTGCCGGGATCACGATGCTCAGGGTCACCGGCAGCACCCGGGCGATGGTGTCGGAGACCGCCTCGTTGGCCACGTACGACCAGCCGAGGCAGGGCGCGTCGCACCGGCCGCCCTGGGCGCTGCCCAGGTCCCGTCCGGTGACGATGCCCTTCATGTAGCCGGCGTACTGGGTGACGAGCGGGTCGCGCAGTCCCAGCTCCTGGCGGACTCGCTCGAGCCGCTCCGGGTTGCAGTTCTTCGGGCACATGCCGCTGACCGGGTCGCGGGGCAGCGCGAAGAACATCAGGAAGGTCAGCACGCTCACCACGAAGAGGGTGAGGGCGGCGGAGAAGATCCGCTTGATCAGGAAACGGGCCATGTCGGCACCCCTACCGCGACGACTTCGGGTCGAGCGCGTCGCGCAGCGCGTCCCCGAAGAGGTTGAAGGCCAGCACCAGCGCGAAGATGGTGACGCCGGGGAAGAAGACGTACGCCGGGTCGGTCTGGAGGTAGTCCAGGCTCCGGTAGATCATCCGGCCGAAGCTCGGCGTCTCGTCGGTCAGCCCGACGCCGATGAAGGCCAGCGCCGCCTCGCTCGTGATGAACTGCGGCACCGCCAGCGAGAAGGCCACCAGGATCGGCGCCCAGATGTTCGGCAGCAGTTGCCGGAAGAGCATGTGCCCCAGGCCGGCGCCGCTGGCCCGGGCCGCCTCGACGAACTCCCGCTCGCGCAGCGCGATCACCTGCCCGCGGACCAGGCGGGCGGTGCTGGTCCAGCCGAAGACCGCGAAGATCACGATCAGCATCGCCACGCCGAACGCCTCGGGCACCGCGTCGCGCTCGCCGTAGAAGCGCAGCACCAGGGTGGGCGTCAGGGCCAGCGCGATGATCAGGAACGGCATGGCGAGGACCAGGTCGGTGATCCAGGTGATCACCGCGTCCACCCAGCCGCCCAGGTAGCCGGCGACCACGCCGAGCGTCACGCCGAGCGCGGTGCTGAGCACCGCCGCCGAGAAGGCGATCAGCAGGGAGGTCCGCAGGCCGTACACCATCCGGATGAAGATGTCCCGGCCGGTGCCGGGTTCCAGCCCGAACCAGTGTTCACCGGAGATGCCGCCCAGGTAGCCCAGCGGCATTCCGCAGCACCGGTCCAGCTTGTCCTTGAAGTCGTCGCCGGGGCCGATGCCGTAGACCAGGGACAGCAGCGGCGCGACCAGCGCCACCACCACGAAGAAGACCAGCAGCGCGCCGCTGATGCGGGCGGTCCGGTCGCGGCGCAGCCGGGCCAGCGCGAGCTGCCCGGGCGACCGGCCGACGACGCCGCCGCGCTTCGGGGCCTCGCCGTCGCCGCCGGACTCGATCTCGGCCAGCGCCACGCCCTCCACCGGGGACAGGCTCACCTCGCCACCTCCTCGCCGCTCGCGCCCACCGACCCGGCGGGAGCCGTCGGCTCCGCCGGGGCCACGGCCTGCACCGGGACCGCCGGGCTCGTGCCGGCAGGTTCCCCTTCGGGGCTCGTGCCGGCAGGTTCCCCTTCGGGGCTCGTGCCGGCCGGTTCCCCTTCGGGGAAGTGGCAGGCGGTGGACTGCCGGCCGCCGTCGCGGGGCACCAGGGCCGGTTCCTCGGTGGCGCAGATGTCCTGCGCCTTCCAGCACCGGGTCCGGAACCGGCAGCCCGAGGGCGGGTCCAGCGGCGTCGGCACGTCGCCGGCCAGCCGGATCCGCCCGGCCGGGCCGAGCGCCGTCACGTCCGGGATCGCCGACAGCAGGGCCCGGGTGTACGGGTGCTGGGGCCGCTCGTAGATGTCCGCCCGGTCGCCGATCTCGACGATCCGGCCGAGGTACATGACGGCGACCCGCTGGCAGAAGTGCCGCACCACGGCCAGGTCGTGGGCGATGAACACGAACGCCAGGTCGAGGTCGCGTTGCAGGTCGCGGAGCAGGTTGATCACCTGCGCCTGGATCGACACGTCCAGCGCGGAGACCGGCTCGTCGGCGACGATCAGCTTCGGCCGCAGCGCCAGCGCCCGGGCGATGCCGATGCGCTGCCGCTGCCCGCCGGAGAACTCGTGCGGGTAGCGGTTGTAGTGCTCCGGGTTGAGCCCGACCAGCTCCAGCAGCTCCTGCACCCGCTTGCGTACCCCGCCGGGCGGGTCGATGCCGTTGACCTGCAACGGCATCGCCACGATCCGGCCCACAGTGTGCCGGGGGTTCAGCGAGGCGTACGGGTCCTGGAAGATGATCTGCAGGTCCTGGCGCAGCGGCCGCAGCTCGCGCCGTCGGGCGTGGGTGATGTCCCGGCCGGCGAACTCGATGGTCCCGGCGCTGGGCTCCAGCAGCCGCACCAGCATCCGGCCGGTGGTGGTCTTGCCGCAGCCGGACTCGCCGACCAGGCCCAGGGTCTCCCCCGCCCGCACGTCGAAGTCCAGCCCGTCGACCGCCCGCACCAGCCCCCGGCTGCGCAGCCCGGTACGCACCGGGAAGTGCTTGCTCAGCCCGCGTACCCGCAGCAGCGGTTCGTCGGCCGCCGCCGTGGTCTCGACCTCCGCGCTCACCGGGCCACCCCCACGTGCGCCACGTCCTCCCGATAGAGCCGGCCGCGTTCCTCCGCCGGCAGGTGGCAGGCGACCAGGTGCCCGGCCTCGCCTGCCGGGCCCAGCTCGGGTACCTGGGTGCGGGAGCGGTCGCCGTTTCGGCCGGCGTACCGGCAGCGCGGGTGGAAGGCGCAGCCCGACGGCAGGTTGATCAGCGAGGGCGGCGTGCCGGGAATCGGCAGCAGGTCCGCCTCGGCGTCGCCGTGCAGCGAGGGCACGCTCGACAGCAACCCCCAGGTGTACGGGTGCTGCGGGCGCCGCAGCACCTGCTCGACGGTGCCCCGCTCGACCGCCCGGCCGCCGTACATCACCAGCACGTCGTCGGCGACCTGGGAGACCACGCCGAGATCGTGGGTGATCAGGATGATCGCCGAGTGGAACTCGGCCTGCAGGTCGGTGAGCAGGTCCAGGATCTGCGCCTGCACGGTCACGTCGAGCGCGGTGGTCGGCTCGTCGGCGATCAGCAGGTCCGGGTCGTTGACCAGCGCCATCGCGATCATGGCCCGCTGCCGCATGCCGCCGGAGAACTCGTGCGGGTACTGGTCGAAGCGGCGGGCCGGCTGCGGGATGCCCACCCGGCCGAGCATGTCGACCGCCCGGGTACGGGCCTCCCGCCGGCCCGCCCCCGGGTGGTGCACCCGGTACGCCTCGGCGATCTGCCGGCCGACCGTGTAGTACGGGTGCAGCGCCGACAGCGGGTCCTGGAAGATCATCGCCATGTCGCGGCCGCGCAGCCGGCGCACCTCCTCGTCTCCGAGACCGACGAGCTGCCGCCCGCCGAGGGTGATCCGGCCGGTGATGGTGGTCCGCTTGGCGTCGTGCAGGCCCAGGATGGCCAGCGAGGTGACGCTCTTGCCCGAGCCGGACTCGCCGACGATGCCGAGCGTGCGCCCGCGCGCCACGTCGAAGGAGACCCCGTCGACCGCGCGCACCACGCCGTCGGTGGTGGCGAAACTGACCCGCAGATCGTCGACGCGCAGGTGGGGCGCCTCGTCGGCGCGCTGCTCCGGTACGCCGGGGCGGTCGTCCGGCTGCGCGGACGGCACGGGTTCCGGACTGTCCACGACCGCCTCCCTCAGGTTGTAGAGAACCTACAACAAAGCTCTGAGGGCGAAAATAAGCTACAAGGGCGGCGCTGTCAGCGGCCCACAGCGTAACGAGTCGACAACGGGCGTGAACAGTCCTCACCAGGACATCCACCGCCGCAACTCGACGTCGTCGGCCCAGGCCCGCACGTCAGGTGCGACGATGGTCGCGGCAGGCACGGGAGAGTTCGCACCAGAGAGGCGGAGGTGACCATGACCGCGGCGGTGTTCGATCACGACGGCCTGTGGACCGAAGAGGAGTACCTCGCCCTCGGCGAGACGCGACAACGCGTCGAACTCTTCGACTGGAGCCTTCACGTGACTCCTGGGCCCACCCCCCTACACCAGAACATTTCCGGAGAACTCCGCGCCGCGCTCCGCCAGCCGGTGCGTGAGGCCGGCCTGCGGGTGCTCGAAGCCGTGAACGTCCGCCTGAGGCCGGGCCGGATCCCGATTCCCGACCTTGTCATCACCAACGCCGTCGACCTGCGCGTGCTCGTGATCGACGCCAGCGACGTGCATCTGGTGTGCGAGGTCATCTCGCCCAGCAACGCGGCCACGGACAAGGTGCTCAAGATGCACTACTACGCCGCCGGCATCGAGTGGTATCTGCTGGTCGACCAGGAGACCCTCACCATGCACCTCTATCAGCGGCAGGGTGGGCACTACGTCGAACGCTCGGTGACCAGGGCGGGTGAGGAGCTGGAGCTGACCGAACCGGTCAAGGCCACCATCCGTCCTGAGGAGCTGCTCGGCTGACGAACGTCGGTCGGCTCGCCTAGGGTCGGGCACATGACCGAGTTCGACGCGGCGTCGGCCGCCGTCCAGGCCGCCCTCGACGCGGGCGCCCGGTACGCGGACGCCCGGGTGATGCACCGCCGCTACGAGTCGATGTCAGCCCGCAACGGCGCGATCGAGGAGCTGACCCAGGACGAGAGCATCGGCCTGGGGGTGCGGGCGCTGGTCGGGTCGAGCTGGGGCTTCCACGCCGTACCCGAGCTCTCCGACGCCGCGGCCCGCGCTGCCGGCCGGCGCGCCGCGGCGGTCGCCGCCGCGAGCGCGCGGGTGCCCGGCCCGCCGATCGACCTGGTGCCGACCGAGGCGGCCGTGGCGAGCTGGGCCTCCGAGTGCCGGGTCGACCCGCTCGGGGTCGCCCTCTCCGACAAGGGCGACCTGCTGGTCGGCGCCACCGCGACGATGCGGGAGCACGGCGCCGACCTGGCCGAGGGGCTCTACCAGATCTGGGACACCGCCAAGTGGTTCGTCTCCAGCGAGGGGCACCGGATCGACCAGCGCATCCGCGAGTGCGGCGGCGGCATCTCGGCCACCTCCATCGGCGACGGCGAGACCCAGCGCCGCTCCTACCCCAGCTACCGGGGCCAGTACGGCACCACCGGCTGGGAGCTGGTCGAGTCGCTGGACCTCACCGCGCACGCCGCGCGGATCGCCGAGGAGTCCCGGGCGCTGCTCACCGCGCCCGAGTGCCCGGCCGGCGAGACCGATCTCATCCTCGGCGGCGAGCAGCTCGCGTTGCAGATCCACGAGTCGGTCGGGCACGCCATCGAGCTGGACCGCATCCTCGGCTGGGAGGCCGCCTTCGCCGGCACGTCCTGGTTGGACCTGGCCCAGCTCGGCTCGCTGCGCTACGGCTCCGAGCTGATGAACGTCACCATCGACCCGACCATCCCCGGCGCGCTGGGCAGCTTCGGCTTCGACGACGAGGGCTCCCCGGCGGTGCGCCGGGACGCGGTCCGCGAGGGGCGCTGGGTGGGCGTGCTCGCCGGCCGGGACTCGGCCGCCGTCGCCGGTCTCGACCACGGCGGCAGCGTACGCGCCGACGGCTGGGCCCGGCTGCCGATGGTGCGGATGACCAACGTGGGCCTGGAGCCGGGGCCGCACACCCTCGACGAGATCGTCGCGGCCACCGACGACGGCGTGCTGATGGACGTCAACCGCTCCTGGTCGATCGACGACAAGCGGCTCAACTTCCAGTTCGGCTGCGAGATCGGCTGGGAGGTGAAGAAGGGCCGGCGGGGGCGGATGCTGCGCAACCCCACCTACACCGGCATCGGTCCGCTCTTCTGGCGCTCGATGGACATGCTCTCCTCCGAGACCGTCGCCTGGGGCACGCCCAACTGCGGCAAGGGCCAGCCCGGCCAGATCGGCCACACCGGCCACCCGGCCGCGCCGGCCCGCTTCCGCAACGTCCGAGTGGGGGTACGCGCATGACCGAGCTGGACGTCGCCGGTCAGGTGGTCGAGCTGGTCCGCCGGATCGCCGGGCCGGACGCCCAGGCCGAGGTGGCGGTGACCCGGCACGACCTGGCGCTGACCCGGTTCGCCAACTCGTTCATCCACCAGAACGTCGCCGAGTCCGGCGTCTCGGTGCGCCTGCGCCTGCACGTCGACGGCCGGACCGCCGCCGGCGGCGGCAGCCTGGTCGACGCCGACGGGCTGCGTGCGCTGGTCGAGCGGACGGTGACGGCGGCGCGGCTCTGCCCGCCCGACCCGGCCTGGCCGGGGGTGACCCCACCCACCGCGGTGCGCTCCAGCGGTCTGCTCGACGAGGACACCGCCTACGCCGAGCCGGACGCCCGGGCGGACCGGGTCCGCGCCTTCGTCGACGCGGTGGGCGGCCTGGAGGCGGCCGGCTACTGCCGGACGTCGTACCGGTCCGGGGCGTTCGCCAACTCCGCCGGCCACACCGCGCAGGGGCGGACCACCGAGGCGGCGATGGACGGCATCGCCCGGGCCGGCGGCGCCGACGGGGTGGCCCGGCTCTGCACCGACCGCCTCGCCGACCTCGACGGGGCGGCGCTGGGCGCCCGGGCCGCCGGCAAGGCGCGCGCCGCCGCCGACCCCGTGGAGCTGCCCCCGGGGCGGTACGAGGTGGTGCTGGAGCCGGCCGCGGTGGCCGACCTGCTGCAGAACTTCTCCTGGTACGGCTTCAACGGCAAGCGGTACGCCGAGCGGCAGTCCTTCGCCGAGCCGGGCGCCGCCCAGTTCGATGCGTCGGTGACCCTGGTCGACGACCCGCTGCACGCCTCCACCCTCCCGTACGACCTGGAGGGCACCGCCCGGCGGGCGCTGACGCTGGTCGAGGCCGGGGTCACCCGGGCGGTGGCCCACGACCGGCGCAGCGGCGCCGAGGTGGGCACCGGGTCCACCGGCCACGGGATGGTCGGCGCGTCCACCTTCGGTCCGATCCCCCGCAACCTGCGCCTGCTCGCCGCGCCCGAGGGCGGTGGGCGGCTCGACGGTGGCGCCGACCCCGCACCCGGGGCGTTGGTGGACCACGACACCGCCGCACTGGTCGCCGGGATGGAGCGGGGGCTGCTGGTCAGCGACTTCTGGTACACCCGGGTGCTCGACCCGAAGAGCCTGGTGATCACCGGCCTCACCCGCAACGGGGTGTGGCTGGTGGAGGACGGCGTACCGACCCGGGCCGTACGCGACTTCCGGTTCACCGAGTCGTACCCGCGGATGCTGGCGCCGGGCGCGGTGCTCGGTCTCGGCCGGCGGCCGGTCCGCCAGCCGGACCGGCTGGACGGGGTCTGGTGGGAGGCGCCACCGCTGCGGCTGGCGGCGTGGAACTTCACCGGCGGGGCCTCCGGCTGACCGTCCGGTTCGACGGGAGACGATCTTTTCTCGTCACCGGACATTGATCATGCTCCGGGTCTTTCCAACCTGCGGGACACACGGGACACTGCGTTGCGCGGCCGGGCCGTGGAGATCGGCGTAACGTGTGTCACTTAGCTGCGCCGACATGCCGGTGCGGTCGTTGGTGTGCGCAAGACGTGACAGTGGACGCGGTCTCGCCGGTCCGCTGACCGTTCGGAACGTGATCCGCCGCCCGCGAGGGCCCCGTCAGGGAGACGACTCGAATGACATCAACGGCAACGAGGCCGCTGGCGCGGGCGCGCGCCGCCATCGCGGCGAAGACGTTGCGGACCGACCGATGGTGGCTTGCCCCACTGCTCACCTTCCTCGGGCTCAGCGCCTGGGTCGCGTACGCGACGGTCCGGGTCTTCATGCACGACTGGTACTGGGTCGACGCCTACCACTACCTGACCCCGTTCTACTCCCCGTGCGTGACCGAGCGGTGCGTCGAGGGCGCCTCGCACTTCGGCCGGTTCCTGCCCGGCTGGTGGATCATCCCGGACGCCGCGCTGACCCTGCCGTTCCTGCTGCTGTTCCGGTTGACCTGCTACTACTACCGCAAGGCGTACTACCGCTCGTTCTGGCTGTCGCCGCCGGCCTGCGCGGTGCCGGACGGGCACAAGGCGTACAGCGGCGAGACGCGGTTCCCGCTGCTCGGGCAGAACCTGCACCGCTACTTCTTCTACGCCGCCGCGATCATCTCGCTGATCAACACCTGGGACGCCATCCTGGCCTTCCACTCCCCCAAGGGCTTCGGGTTCGGGCTGGGCAACATCATCCTGCTGCTCAACGTGGTGATGCTCTGGGCGTACACCATCTCCTGCCACTCCTGCCGGCACATCATCGGCGGCCGCCTCAAGCACTTCTCCAAGCATCCGGTGCGCTACAAGGCCTGGACCGGCGTGTCCTGGCTCAACGTCCGGCACATGCAGCTCGCGTGGATCACCCTCGGCACCCTCGCCCTCACCGACTTCTACGTCATGGCGGTCGCCGCAGAGTGGATCAACGACCTGCGGTTCATCAACTAAGGGCCCCTGGACATGACTGAGACGCGAATCGAACGACACCACTACGACGTCGTCGTGATCGGGGCCGGCGGCGCCGGCCTGCGCGCGGCGATCGAGGCCCGGCTGGCCGGCAAGAAGACCGCGATCATCTCCAAGTCGCTCTTCGGCAAGGCGCACACCGTGATGGCCGAGGGCGGCGCGGCGGCCGCCATGGGCAACGTGAACAACCGGGACAACTGGCAGGTCCACTTCCGCGACACCATGCGCGGCGGCAAGTTCCTCAACAACTTCCGGATGGCCGAGCTGCACGCGAAGGAGTCGCCGCAGCGGATCTGGGAGCTGGAGACGTACGGGGCGCTCTTCGACCGCACCAAGGACGGGAAGATCTCCCAGCGCAACTTCGGCGGCCACGAGTATCCGCGGCTGGCGCACGTCGGCGACCGCACCGGCCTGGAGCTGATCCGCACCCTCCAGCAGAAGATCGTCTCGCTTCAGCAGGAGGACAAGCGCGACCTCGGCGACTACGAGGCCCGGATCAAGGTCTTCTCCGAGACCACCATCACCGAGCTGCTGCTCGACGGCGACCGGATCGCCGGCGCTTTCGGCTACTACCGGGAGTCCGGGGAGTTCGTGCTCTTCGAGGCCCCGGCGGTGGTGCTGGCCACCGGCGGGGTCGGCCGCTCCTACAAGGTCACCTCGAACTCGTGGGAGTACACCGGGGACGGCCACGCGCTGGCGCTGCGCGCCGGGGCGACGCTGATCAACATGGAGTTCCTCCAGTTCCACCCCACCGGCATGGTCTGGCCGCCCTCGGTGAAGGGCATCCTGGTCACCGAGTCGGTCCGCGGCGACGGCGGCGTGCTGAAGAACACCGACGGCAAGCGGTTCATGTTCGACTACGTCCCCGACGTCTTCCGCAAGCAGTACGCGGAGACCGAGGAGGAGGCCGACCGCTGGTACGACGACCCGGACAACAACCGGCGCCCGCCGGAGCTGCTGCCCCGCGACGAGGTGGCCCGCGCGATCAACAGTGAGGTCAAGGCCGGTCGGGGCACCCCCGCCGGTGGCGTTTACCTGGACATCGCCTCCCGGCTGCCGGCCGAGGAGATCCGCCGCCGGCTGCCGTCGATGTACCACCAGTTCAAGGAGCTGGCCGACGTCGACATCACCAAGGAGCCGATGGAGGTCGGCCCGACCTGCCACTACGTGATGGGCGGCGTCGAGGTGGACCCGGACTCGGGCGCCGCGTACGGCACCGTGCAGGGGCTCTTCGCCGCGGGCGAGGTCTCCGGCGGCATGCACGGCTCCAACCGGCTCGGCGGCAACTCGCTGTCCGACCTGCTGGTCTTCGGCAAGCGGGCCGGCGGGCACGCGGCGTCGTACACCGAGCAGCTCGGCGGGCGGCCGAAGGTGTCGATCGCCGCCGTCGAGACGGCCGTGGAGACGGCCCTGGCGCCCCTGCAGCGGGACACCGGCGAGAGCCCGTACACCCTCCAGCAGGACCTCCAGGCGGTGATGGGCGACCTGGTCGGCATCATCCGGCGCGAGGGCGAGCTGGTGGACGCGCTGAGCCGGCTGGCCGAGCTGCGCGAGCGGGTCGCCAAGGTCAGCGCCAGCGGCGGGCGGCGCTACAACCCGGGCTGGCACCTGGCCCTGGACCTGCGCAACATGCTGGTGGTGTCGGAGTGCACCGCGAAGGCCGCGCTGGAGCGGCAGGAGTCCCGGGGCGGGCACACCCGGGAGGACTTCCCGGCGATGGAGCCGAAGTGGCGGCGGGTGAACCTGGTCTGCTCCCTGGACGGCGACACCGTACGCCTGGACCACAAGCCGCTGCCGACGATGCGGCCGGAGCTGATCGGCCTCTTCGACCGCGCCGAGCTGGCCAAGTACCTGACCGACGAGGAGCTCGCGACGTTCGACGCCCTCGCTGAGGAGGCGGGCAAGTAATGGGCAACAAGCGACAGTTCCGGATCTGGCGGGGCGACGAGAGCGGCGGCGACCTGCAGGACTACATGGTCGAGGTCAACGAGGGCGAGGTGGTCCTCGACGTCATCCACCGGCTCCAGGCCACCGACGCGCCCGACCTGGCCTGCCGGTGGAACTGCAAGGCGGGCAAGTGCGGCTCCTGCTCGATGGAGATCAACGGCAAGCCGCGGCTGAGCTGCATGACCCGGATGTCGACCTTCGAGGAGGGCGAGACGGTCACAGTGACCCCGCTGCGCACCTTCCCGGTCATCCGGGACCTGGTCACCGACGTCTCGTTCAACTACGAGAAGGCGCGGGAGACGCCGGCCTTCGCGCCGCCGCCCGGCGTGGCCCCCGGTGACTACCGGATGCAGCAGGTCGACGTGGAGCGCTCGCAGGAGTTCCGCAAGTGCATCGAGTGCTTCCTGTGCCAGAACGTCTGCCACGTGATCCGCGACCACGAGGAGAACAAGCAGGCCTTCTCCGGCCCGCGGTACTTCATCCGGGCCGCCGAGCTGGACATGCACCCGCTGGACGCGAAGACCGACCGCAAGGATTACGCGCAGGCCGAGCAGGGGCTCGGATTCTGCAACATCACCAAGTGCTGCACCGAGGTCTGCCCCGAGCACATCAAGATCACTGACAACGGGATCATCCCCATGAAGGAGCGGGTCGTCGACCGCAGGTACGATCCCCTCGTGTGGCTTGGTAGCAAGATCTTCCGTCGGGGTGACACGCCCCAGAGCACCGCGAGCAGCGCGGGGAAGGAGTCCGTGGTGCACCGCAGCGCTCGTCAGGCTGGAGTCCACTCGCACGCGGGAGGGTCGCACGACTCCAACGCCGAGATCCAGGCCCAGCAGGGTGTGAACTGGCACCGCGAGGTCCCGCACCCGACCGCCCCGGCGGTCGACGCCACCGGCAAGCTGCCGCTGACGGAGCTGACCTTCGACCGGGCGGCGGCACCGTCGCCGTTCGGCGACGACGTCACCTTCCCGCTGCCGCCGGAGCACCTCAACTTCGCCCACCCGGGCCAGGACGAGAAGCACTGAGCACGACAGCAACGACGGGGGCCGCGGCGACAGCCGCCGGCCCCCGTCCCCTTTCCGCCTCCCTGCCGGTTTCCCACCGGCTCGCGAAGTGCGCCTGCCGAGTCGACGGGTCACGGCGACGACCCCACGGCTGACGGCAGCGCCCGGCGGGATCAGGGGGCGGGACGCAGGAGAGGGCGGAGGGCGGCCACGATGGGGACGTCGGCGGGGAGCCAGGTGACGGAGTCCAGCTCGGCGGCGGAGAGCCAGCGCATGCCCTGGTGCTCCAGCGCCTTGGGCTGGTCGTCGTGCAGGAGCCGGGCGAGGTACACCTTGAGCACCGAGCGGCCGTGGGCCATCCGGACGTCGCGGCCGACGCGGCCGCCGATCTCCACGCGTACGGCCAGTTCCTCGGCACACTCGCGGACCAGCGCGTCGGTCTCGCTCTCGCCCGGCTCGACCTTGCCGCCGGGGAACTCGTACATCCCGGCCACCTCCGGCGGCGCGGACCGCGCACAGGCCAGCACCTGCCCGTCGCGGATGATCGCCGCTCCGACGACCACCTTCGGCTCACGCCGCTCGGTCTGCCCGCTTCCGCCTACCCGTTCGGTCCGCACGGGCGTCCAGCGTGCCAGATCAATCGTCGGTTTGGGTACCGTCCCCGACCGGTAGGTCAGCAGAACACGGAAGTGTGGGCGTGGACACACCGCTGCGCTGACGACAGACTGATATACATCGCGAGGACACGGGACGGCGACGATTTGGCCACAAGCCGGCAACGACGCCTGGGAGGTGCAGTGATGCGCGCGCTGTTCAACAGCCGGGCGAAGCACGACTACCTCAGCGACGCGCTGACGCTCCTCACCGGGTGGACCCGCGAGGGCGAGCAGATCCGGCGGATCCTCGTCATGGACGACACCCAGCACGCCGCGCTGACCGAACGGGTCAAGGTGGTCGCGGACGCGCTCCGGCTGCGTCCGGAGATCAGCCGCCGGGACGAGGAGACCCAGATCCGGGTCGGGCACGGCGACGGCGAGCCGCTGACCGAGGGCGAGGTCCTGCTGGCGGCCCGCATCGAGGACGCGTACCGGGCCGTCACCGGCCCCTGAGCGGCCCAGCGCGCCGCCGCAGCCCCGTGGCAGGCGTCCATCGTCGGCCCCCGTCCGCCGCGCCCCCGGGCGACCGGAGGCGTCACTGCCAGGCTAGTGGCCCCCGCTGCACCCGGCCTCGCCGGAACGTGCCGGACCGGACCGGCCGAGCGGCCCCCTCCTGAGACTTTCCTGAGAGTCCGTCGTTTGGGCGAAGACGCCCAGGGTACAAGTTTCAGCGCGGGCGGGTCGATACCGCTCGTACAGGACGAATACCCCGGAGTGACCCCTTAGGAGCTGACCATGACCACGCCCACCGGCACCAACCTCACCACGCACGGCGACCACCTCGGCCACCACGACGTGCGCGTCGCGCGTCGGCACGGCGAGGAGACCAAGCCGTCGTGGAAGACCACCGAGCTGGCCGTCTACCTGCTCTCCGTGATCGGCGTGCTGATCGCCTCGAACGCCGTGGGCGACGGGGCCGCCGACAACGGCGGTGACTACTTCGCCGCCGACAAGGCCTGGTGGTACATCACCCTGCTGACCATCGGTTACCTGATCAGCCGCGGCCTGGCGAAGTCGGGCAGCCGCACCCGCGACGACGACCCGCGCACCAACCACTGACCCCCAACCCCCGCAGCCCCGCCGCGCCGCGTCCCCCGACGCGACCGGCGGGGCTGGGTGTGTCAGCGGGCCGGTTCGCCCTGCACGGTGGACAGTCCCAGGGCCCGGCGCACGGCCAGCTCGGTCTGCGGCTCGCGGCGCTGCTCGGCCTGGGCCACCAGCCGGAGCATCTGGTCGCGGTCGGTGGCCTTCTCGGCGTCCCGCCAGGACGCCGCGGCCTCCTGCGCCTCGGCGATCAGCTTCACCATCGGCTCCCGGGCCTCCACCGGCCACGCGTAGGCGCTGAGCGCGAGCCAGAACCTGCCGTTGGCGCTCGCCGCACGCTCCACCATGGCGCGCAGCTCGGCCGGCGCGGCCGTCGGGGCCTGGGCGGCCAGGACGGCCCGGGCCTCGTCGAGCTCCCGGGTCGCCGTCAGGTAGGCGAGCTGTTCGGGGCGGACCACCGTCGCGTCCTGCCGCAGCGGCCGGGTCAGCGGCGTCGACCCGGCGAGGTAACAGGTGATCTGCGGATAGGTGGGCCACTCGACCCGCGACGGGACGTACCAGCGCAGCCGCACGTCCGTCGGGAGCGAGAGCGGGTCGAGGACGTAGCTACGTTGCCGCTGCCGGCAGGCCGTCTCGGCCCGCGCCGATAGCGCCGCCGTCCCCGGGTACGCCTCACCGGCGTACCGCTCGTACCCGGGGACCCGGTCGACCAGCTCCGCGTCGTGCGGTGCGGTGCAGGGCACCGTGGTGACCTCCTCCGGCGCGGTGCGCGTACCCGTGGGGGTGTCGTCGACGCGGAAGCAGTCACCCGCCCGCAGCCCCCGGACGCCGCCGGCCGCCGGGTCGGGCCGCGACAGCACCCCGGTCAGGACCAGCACCAGCATCAGCATCCAGACGCCGCAGAGCGCCACCCCGGCGACCGCGAGGCCCCGCCCCCGCTTCCCGGTCCGTCCGATGCGGAGCAGCGCGACCACCCCGAGGACGGCCCCCAGCACGCCGCCCAGCAGCCCGAGGACGAAGGCGGCGACGGCCAGGCGGCTCGTCCGGCCGCGCGCCGGCCGGGACCCGGCCCACGGCTCCCACTCGCCCGCGACCGGCTCCGCCGGGCCTGCCGGCCGCCCGGCCGTGGTCTCATCCGTGGTCATGTCCGGTTCCTTCCCCTGCATCCCCCGTGCGGCGTGCAGACTAGTCGACCGGACCGCTGGCATCCGCTTCCTACCGTGGGATCCATGGCCAATGCGACGTACGACCGCAAGGAGCAGTTCCAGCAGATCCAGAGTGGACTGCTCGACGGAGAGCAGATCATCGCCGTCTACGACGCCGTCGGCACCGGAACCGGCTTCATCGGGCTCACCGACCGGCGCGTGATCATCCAGGACCGGTCCTTCGTCGGCAAGCGGTACGCCATCACCAGCATCCCGTACTCGAAGATCACCAGCGTGAGCGTGGTGAGCAACAAGTCGTGGGGCGGGTCGTTCTTCTCCACCGGGGCGATCGCCGTCCACGTCGGCACGCACACCTACGAGGTGGAGTTCCGGGGGGCGCAGAAGAGCCACCACGTGCACAACGTGATCCTGCACTACATCAGCTGATCCGCCGCGAGCTGAGCGGACGTGTCGGGGGTCGCCGCTAGGGTGCGGCGGTGACCGGAGGACAGCTCGCGATCCCCGCCCCGCTGCGGGAGGCCCACGACGGCGGCTTCGACTACGACGGCGGTGACGGCATCGATTTCGAGCCGTACGACGCCTTCCTCACCCTCGCCGAGACCGCCGAGTGGTGGCAGGCGTGGAGCGGCAACACCTCGATGGACGGAGTTGATTTCCGGATCTTCGGGCAGGACGGCACGGGTGGGCTGGCGGCCTGCTGGCGGGTCCGCCCCGGCGAGCCGGTCGAACGGCAGCCGGTGGTGTTCCTCGGCTCCGAGGGTGAGCTGTCCGTGGTCGCCCGCGATCTGGCGGCCTACCTCTGGTTGCTCGCGGGCGGCTTCGGCCCGATGGAGGCGACCATGTGGCCGCGACACGAGCACCGGCCCCGCCCGGACGCCCGCCGCACCGCGATCGCCGAACGGTACGCGCCGCAGGCGCGACAGACCGCGCCCGAGGTGATCGAGGCGGCCCGGGCCGAGTTCCCCGACTTCGAGCCGTTCATCGACTCGCTCTGCCGCTGATCGGCGGGTCGGCCAACGAGTCACCCCGGCGTCCGCGCGCCCTCAGCCGGGCCCTGTCCTTCGGCCTGATCGCGAGTCCCGGCCGGGAGGCCGTCAGCCCCCGGCCGGTCGCGCTCTCACTGAAAACGCCTCCCGGGCCTCTTTGCACCGGTCGGCTTGGTGATCACGGCATCCTTGCCCCGACGGCGCACCACGACCGCGTTCACCTTCCTGCGCAAGCCCTTCAGGATTCTGTCCTTCATCGCAGGCATCCCCTCTCGCGTACATCGGACCAGCCGTGCGTCTCCGCGTACCCCAGCCCGCGTACCCGATGGGGCAACGGCCATTCGCGCGACACCCGGGTTCGTCACCGTCGGCGCGGTTTACCCCGAAGTGGGCGTTGTGCGGGTCTCCGGACCCACCAGGCGGAGGGGCCGGCTGGAAAGACCGGGCATCGACCGCCTGGTTCGTGCCAGGATCCCGGCATGTCTCGTCGCGCGCTGAGCTTCGGAGCGATGGCGGAAGCCTACGAACGGTTCCGGCCGGGATATCCCGCGGAACTCTTCGACCTTGTGTCGACGTACGCGGGCCGGCCGATCCGGACCGCTCTGGAGATCGGCGCCGGGACCGGCAAGGCGACCCGGTTGTTCGGGCACCGAGGGGTCGCGGTCACCGCGTCCGAGCCGGACGCGGCCATGCTCGCCGAGCTGCGTAAGCACGTCGGGACAGAGGTCAGGACGGTGCAGGCCGCATTCGAGGACCTGCGCACCGGCGAGCCTTACGAGCTGGTGTACGCGGCGGCGGCGCTGCACTGGACGAACCCCGAGGGCCGGTGGTCACGCATGGCCGCGCTGCTGGAGCCGGGTGGCGTGTTCGCCTCGTTCGGTGGACCACTCCGGCTGGCGGACCCGGCCGTGGCGGAAGCCGTGCGCGCGGCCCGGGCGCCGTTCCTGGCGACGGACGAGGTGCCGTCGCCGGACGGGACGCCGCCCGGACAGGACATGCAGTGGCCGGGCACGGAGCTGCAACGGTCCGAGTGGTTCGCGGACGTTCGGCAGGCCGTGATCACACGGCGGCCGACGATCAGTGCCCGCGACTACGTCGGCCTTCTCTCGACCATTTCCGCTTACCTCGAATTGCCGCCCGTTACTCGGGAGCAGGCGTTCAGCCGGATCCTGCGGGTGGTGCCGGAGACGGTGAGAATCATTGGCGACATCACCGTCCATCTGGCGCGTCGGCGCTCCGAGCGGTAGCGCGTCGATGGTCGGCTGCCCGCGCCTGCGGAGGGGCCGGGCTCAGACGTTGAAGCGGAACTCCACCACGTCGCCGTCCTGCATGACGTACTCCTTGCCCTCGATCCGGACCTTGCCGGCGGCCTTGGCCGCCGCCATCGATCCGGCCTCGACCAGGTCGGCGTAGGAGACGACCTCGGCCTTGATGAAGCCGCGCTGGAAGTCGCTGTGGATGACGCCCGCGGCCTCCGGCGCGGTCGCGCCGACCGGGACGGTCCAGGCCCGCGCCTCCTTGGGACCCGCCGTCAGGTACGTCTGCAGCCCGAGCGTGCGGAAGCCGACCCGGACGAGCTGGTCGAGGCCGGGCTCGTGCTGCCCGATCGACTCCAGCAGCTCGCGGGCCTCCTCCTCGGGCAGGTCCACCAGCTCGGACTCGATCTTCGCGTCCATGAAGACCGCCTCGGCGGGCGCGACCAGCGCGCGCAGCTCGTCGAGGAACTCGGCGTTGGCCAGCTCGGCCTCGTCGACGTTGAAGACGTACAGGAAGGGCTTGGTGGTGAGCAGGTGCAGCTCGCGCAGGTGCTCCAGCTCGATCTTCGCGGCGGCGGCGCCGGCGTAGAGCGTGGTGCCACCGTCGAGCACGTCGACGGCGGCCTTGGCGGCGGCGACGGCGGCGGCCCGGTCCTTGCGGAGCTTGGCCTCCTTCTCCAACCGCGGCAGCGCCTTCTCCAGGGTCTGCAGGTCGGCGAGGATCAGCTCGGTGTTGATCGTCTCGATGTCGTCGGCCGGGGAGACCTTGCCGTCGACGTGCACCACGTTCGGGTCGGAGAACGCCCGCACCACCTGGCAGATCGCCGAGGCGTCGCGGATGTTGGCCAGGAACGCGTTGCCCCGGCCCTGCCCCTTGGAGGCGCCGCGCACCAGGCCGGCGATGTCGACGAACGACACCGGCGCGGGCAGCACCTTCTGCGAGGAGAAGATCTCGGCGAGCTTGCCCAGCCGCTCGTCCGGCAGCCCGACCACGCCGACGTTGGGCTCGATCGTGGCGAACGGGTAGTTCGCGGCGAGCACGTCGTTCTTGGTGAGCGCGTTGAACAGGGTGCTCTTGCCGACGTTGGGCAGGCCGACGATGCCGATGGTGAGACTCACGACGAGCCAGCTTACGCCGCCACCCGCCGGCACCCGGCAGGCAGGCCCGTCCGCCGGGAGAAAAGGACATCTCGGGTACGCCTCGAGCGGTGCCGGCCCGCCCCGCCGACGAGCGGGACGGGCCGGCGGCCGGCGGTCAGGCGGTGAGCAGCCGGGGCTCGATCCGGGTCTCCCGGGCGCCGCCCGCGCCGTCCGGGGTCAGCTCGTACGCGGCGACGCCCTCGCGGTCGGCGACCGCCTCGGCCAGCCGGGTGCCCCGGTAGACCAGCCCCACCCCGTCGTCGGTGCAGTGGCTGACCGGCAGGGTGCCGTCGCCGACCAGCCGGTGCATCAGCGGGCGGCGCCGCTGCTCGCTGTCGTAGTGCACCCCGTTGCCGTACGGCAGCCAGCCCAGGCCGTCGGTGAAGGCGCGCAGCGTGCGGCCGAAGCTGTCGGTGGCCCCGCCGACGTGCCAGCAGATCGAGCCGGCGGAGACGCCGCCGAGCACCACCCCGGCCTCCCAGCACTCGCGCAGGATCTCCGGCAGGCCGTGCACCCGCCAGACGGCGCAGAGGTTGGCCACGCTGCCGCCGCCGACCCAGATGATGTCCTGGGCGAGCAGGTGGGCACGGATGTCGTCGACCGTCGGCATCGGGAACAGCGCCAGGTGCGACGGGCGGAAGCGGGTGCCGGCGAAGGCGCCGTAGAAGACGGTGAACGAGGTGGGCTGGTCGCCGACCGCCTGGTTGAGGTAGCAGATTCGTGGCTCGTCGGTCCCGGCCAGCTCGGCCATCAGGTCGAAGACCGGGCCGGGCTTCGCGTCCCAGGGGCCCCGGTCCCGGCTGCTGAAGCCCATGCTGGTCGCGACGATGGTGGGTTCGCTGGCGGGCACGGATGATCCTCTCGTCGGGCCGGTGACGCCTTCATCCTGCGTCATCGCCCGGTCCGGCCGTCGTCCTGGTCAGCCCGCCTCGGCGGCGGCGAGCAGCGCGCGCAGCAGGTCACCCAGGCGGGTCTGGTCCGCCGGGGGCAGCGCGTCGAGGATCCGCCGCTGCACCGCCAGCCCCGCCTCGGCGGCCTCCTCGACCGCCCGGCGGCCGGCGTCGGTCAGGGTGACCCGCAGCCCGCGCCGGTCGGCGGGGTCGGGCTCCCGCCGGACCAGCCCCGCCCGTTCCAGCCGGTCGAGCCGGCCGGTCATCCCGCCGCTGGTGAGCATCAGCGCGGCGGTCAGCTCCTTCGGCGCCAGCGTGTACGGCTCGCCGCTGCGCCGCAGCGCGGCCAGCACGTCGAACTCGCCCCGGCCGATGCCCCAGTCCGCGTAGACCTTCTCCTGCGCGTCGCCCAGGATCCGGGCCAGCCGGTAGATCCGGCCGAAGACGGCCATCGGCTCGGGTCGCATCCCGGCGCGCTCGCGCCGCCACTGCTCGACGATGCGGTCGACGTCGTCCCGGTCGGTCACCCCCGGATTGTGCCCCACGTCGCCCTTCCGCTTTTCCCTCGCCGGTGATTAGCTTAGCGCTAAGCTACTTACTGCAAAGAGAATCGGGGGTCCGATGAGCCGTCGTCGCACTGACATCGCGTTGACCGCCCTCGCGCCCACCGTCTGGGGCACCACCTACCTGGTCACCTCCGAACTCCTTCCGCCGGACCGGCCGCTCTGGTCCGGCGCGCTGCGGGCGCTGCCCGCCGGGCTGCTGCTGCTCGCGCTGACCCGCCGACGGCCGCACGGCTCCTGGTGGTGGCGGGCCGCCCTGCTCGGCGCGCTCAACATCGGCGCGTTCTTCCCGCTGCTCTTCCTCGCGGCGTACCGGCTGCCGGGCGGCACCGCCGCCGTGCTCGGCGCCGCCCAGCCGCTGCTCGTCGCCGGCCTCACCGTGCTCGTGCTGCGGGACCGGCCACACCGGCTCGCCCTGCTGGCCGCCGTGACCGCCCCACTCGGAGTCGCTCTGGTCGTGCTCCGGCCGGACGCCGGCACCGACCCGCTCGGGGTCGCCGCCGGGCTGGCCGGCACCGCCGCGATGGCCGCCGGACTGGTGCTCACCCGCCGCTGGGGCCGCCCGGCCGGGATCAGCACCCTCGCCGCGACGAGCTGGCAGCTCACCGCCGGCGGCCTGCTGGTCACGCCGGTCGCGATCGCGATCGAGGGCGCGCCGCCGGCCCCGGACGGCCCAGCCCTGCTCGGGTACGCCTGGTTGGGGCTGGTCGGCACCGCGCTGGCGTACGTGCTGTGGTTCCGGGGCGCGGGCCGGTTGCCGTTGACACAGGTCTCGGTGCTCGGCGCGCTGAGCCCGCTGACCGCCGCCGCGCTGGGCTGGGTGGTGCTGGACCAGGCGCTGACCCCGGCCCAGCTCGCCGGTTTCGCGCTGGCCGTGGCGGCGATGGTGGTGGCGCAGCTGCCCGCCCGCCCGAGCGGGGAGGGTCAGCCGGCCAGACGCCAGTCCGCGCCGAGCGCGTCGGCCTCCGGCAGCGCCCCGGCGGGCAGCTCGGCCGCCGCGGCCACCGGCAGGGTGAACCGGTGCGCGGCGGACGGGCCCGCCGCGTACGACTCGCCGAGCATCCAGCGCACCTCGTCGACCGTCCAGCCCAGCCCGCGCCGACCGGCGATCTCCCGGACCAGCCGCAGCCCCGGCCGGGTGTCGTCGTCGTAGAAGCGCATGCACCAGTGGTGCGCCCACATGCCCAGCGCCCGCACGCCGGCCGGATCCAGCGACGCGGCGAGCCGGCCGCACGCCGTCTCGGCGAACGGACGCCCCGGCTCACCCACCCGGTCCCGCTCAATCGCCCCGTACGCCGCCGGCGCCACCGCCCGCATCCGGTCGTAGAAGCCCTGCACCACCGCGCGGTCGAGCCGTGCCCGCCCCGACCGCATCAGCGGGCACCTCGCCCGGCCACGCTCGCCATCGCCCCCGCACCCTTCTTGAGTTGGTGGCGGGACCGTACCGACCACTACCGACACTTTCTCGCGTCCGATTCCTTGCCCGGCAACGGATAGCGGGCCCGAGCTGCGGCGTCCGTGCCGGTAGGAACGAAGCGGGGAGGACGCGTGGACGCAGACGATCGGGCCCGGCCGGCCGAGTTCGTGGCCGGCCGCACTCCGGCGCTGATGCGGGTCGCGTACCTGCTCACCGGCGACCGGCACCCGGTTGAGGACCGGGCAGGCCAATGGGCCCGGCGCGGTCCGTCCCGGCCCCGCCGGCGGCGGCGGCGCCGAGCCCGGTCGGCACCGACGTACCGCTGGGCAGTCCGGCGCCGCGCTGACTGCGGGCCCGACGCCCCCGGATCGCACCACCGCCCGGGGCGTCGGGCGTCACCACGCTCGCGTCCGATTCCCGCGAGCCACCGGCCTGACCAGCGGGCATCATCGGTGTCGTGGATTTGGACTTCGAACGGTGCTACCGGGCCGTGGACAGCCGTGACCAGCGCTTCGACGGCTGGTTCTACACCGGCGTGACCTCGACCGGGATCTACTGCCGGCCGTCCTGCCCGGCGATGACACCGAAGCGGCAGAACGTCCGGTTCTTCCCGTCGGCCGCCGCCGCGCAGGGCGCCGGGCTGCGCGCCTGCCGCCGCTGCCGCCCGGACGCCGCGCCGGGCTCGCCACAGTGGGACGTCCGGGCCGACGTGGTGGGGCGGGCCGTCCGGCTGATCGCCGACGGGGTGGTCGACCGGGACGGCGTACCGGGGCTGGCCACTCGCCTCGGCTACACCGAGCGGCACCTGCACCGGATGCTCCGCGCCGAGCTGGGCGCCGGCCCGCTGGCGCTGGCCCGGGCCCAGCGGGCGCAGACCGCCCGCACGCTGATCGAGACCACCGGGCTGGGCATGGCCGAGATCGCCTTCGCGGCCGGATTCGGCAGCGTCCGGCAGTTCAACGACACGGTCCGCGAGGTCTACGGCACCGCCCCGTCGCAGCTGCGGGTGGCGCGCGCCGGCCGGCCCACGCCGGGCGGCGCGGGGACGATCACGCTGCGGCTGGCGTACCGTCCGCCGCTGCACGCCGCCGCGCTGCTGGACTTCCTCGCCCTCCGCGCGCTGCCGGGCGTGGAGGAGGTACGCGACGGGACGTACCGCCGGGGGTTGCGACTGCCGCACGGCGCCGCGGAGGTGGCGCTGACCCCGGCGGCCGGGCACGTCTCGGCGACCCTGCGCCTGGCCGACATGCGGGACCTGGCCCCCGCGGTGGCCCGCTGCCGCCGCCTGCTCGACCTGGACGCGGACCCGCAGGCCGTCGACGAGACCCTCGCCGCCGACCCCGCCCTGGCCCCGGCGATCGCCGCCGAACCCGGCATCCGCGTCCCCCGCGCCGCCGACGGCTTCGAAGCAGCCGTACGCGCAATCGTCGGCCAGCAGATCTCCGTCCGCTCCGCCCGCACCACCCTCACCCGCCTCCTCACC
>NZ_JBPQTL010000046.1:0-44285 GCF_051386295.1 Micromonospora sp. URMC 105
GGCGGTCGCCGAGGGGGGCAACGTGTCCCGCGCCGATCTGATGCACCGGCTGGTGCAGGAGCTGGCCAACCTCGGCGCGGACGCCGAGGGCGAGCCGCGCCGGGGCGTACCCCGGTTGGACAACGACCTGGCGCTGGTGGATCAGCTCCGGGTGGTGACGGCCGACCTGCTCGCGGCCGGAGCGCCGGAGGAGACGCTGGCCCGAGCCGCCGCCGAGGTGACGGCGACCCGCTCGGCGCTCTGACCGCTCAGCTCTTCAGCCAGCGCCGTACCTTGCGCCGGCGGGCCCGGTCCCGGGCGGCGGGTACGGCACGCAGGTCCCGGTCGGCGGCCGTGGCCTGCCGAGCGTGCAGGATCCCGTAGGTGAAGGTGTTCTCGCCGTCGGCGTACGCGCGCAGCGCCTGCCGGCGCAGCACCTCTCGGGTGACCACCGAGTCGTGGTGCGCGCCGAGCAGGTCCTGGAGTTCCTTGAGCCGGCCGGCGAGCGCGGCGGCGGGCTTCCCGGCGCCCGGCTCCCGTACCTCCACCGCGTACCGGGCGTTCTTGTACGCCTTCCGCGCCTCGTGCAGCGCGCCGTCCGCCTCCTCCGCCGGCGGCCCGTCGAGGGCCCGGTCCAGCCGGTCGTCCGCGCGGCTGAGCGCCCGGCGGACCCGGCGGGTCACCCACCGCGCGTCGGCGGTGCGCGCGGTGGGCCCCTCCAGCAGCCGGTCCAGCCGGGTCAGCAGCTCCGGGTACCGGTCCGAGTCGAACGTCCGCCGCAGCTCGTCGAGGGCGGTGGCGAGGTCGGCGGCGAACCGCTCCGCCACGCGCGCCGCGACCGGGCCGAGTACCAGCTCGACGGGTTCGGCCCGCACGGCGTCGGTGAGCCGGGCGGCCATCACCTGGGCGTCCCGGACCGTTCCGAGCCGGCCGCCGAGCCACCGCAGCTCGGCGCGGACGGCCTCGCTCTCCCGGCGGTCCCAGAGGCCGCGGAAGGTGCGCAGGGTGGCGCGCAGCCGGCGCACGGCGACGCGCATGTCGTGCACCGCGTCCTCGTCGCCCTGCCGGGCCCCCGGATGGTTCGCGATCAGCGCGTCGCGCTGGGCGAGCGCGTAGGCGACGACGGGATCCGGCGCGGTCGCCTCGGCCGCGGCGGCGAGACGGCCGGCGAGGGCCCGGTGGGACTTCGAGACGGCGACCGGACGGCTGCCCGCCGCGCGCAGCCGTGACTCCACCGCGTCCAGCAGCCGGTCGTCGCCGTCGACCAGTTCGACCTCGATCTCCCGCCACGCCTGTCGCTCGCCGGTGACGAGATCCCGCCCCTCGACGGTGTCCTCGACCACCTCCGCCAGCACCCGGCCGCGGTCGTCGAGCAGCCGGCGTTCCATCCGGTGATTGGTGACGCGTGCCGCCGGCGCGACCGCCCGCCCGCGGGCGGCGGCCCGGAAGAGCGCGACCAGCTCCGCCGGTGGGTCCACGTCGTCCGCCCCGGCCGGGAACTGGTACTCCGTCCGGGCGCCACCGGCCGCGCCGACCTTGAGGTGCCAGCCCGCGTCGTGACCGCCGGTCCGCCGGCGCAGTGCGAAGCCGCTGCGGGCCAGCCGCAGGTCGGCGGTGTCCAGGTAGACCGCGTCCAGGTCGAGGGCGGTGGCGTCCGACACCGTCGCGACGCCACCGCACCCCGTCAGGTCCGGCAGCCGGAAGCCCTCGTCGGCGGAGTACTTGCGTTCCCGCTCCACGACCGTCGCCATGCGGTTCCGGTACCCCGGCGGGCCTCCGGCGAACCGTGGCTCAGCTCAGCCGCTCCAGCACCATCGCCATGCCCTGGCCGCCACCGACGCACATGGTCTCCAGGCCGATGGTCTTGTCGTGCCACTCGAGGGCGTTGAGCAGCGTGCCGGTGATCCGGGCGCCGGTCATGCCGAACGGGTGGCCGACGGCGATCGCGCCGCCCATCACGTTGACCTTCTCCTCGGGGATGCCGAGCTGCCGGTAGGAGGGGATCACCTGGGCGGCGAACGCCTCGTTGATCTCGACCAGGTCGACGTCGTCGACGGTCATGCCGGCCCGCTTGAGGGCCTGCCGGGACGCCTCGACCGGGCCGAGGCCCATGATCTCCGGCGACAGGGCGGTCACGCCGGTGGAGACGATCCGGGCCAGCGGGGTGAGCCCGAGGTCCTTCGCGCGCTGGGCGCTCATCACCACCACGGCGGCGGCGCCGTCGTTGAGCGGGCAGCAGTTGCCGGCGGTGATCCGGCCGTCGGGGCGGAAGACCGGCTTGAGGCCGGCGACCGCCTCCAGCGTGACGCCGGCGCGCGGGCCGTCGTCGGTGCTGACCACGGTGCCGTCCGGGGTGGTGACCGGGGTGATCTCGCGGGCCCAGAAGCCGTCGGCGATGGCCTTCTCGGCGAGGTTCTGGCTGCGTACGCCGAAGGCGTCCATGTCCTCGCGGGTCACGTCGTACACCTGGGCGAGGTTCTCGGCGGTCTGCCCCATCGCCAGGTAGATGTCGGGAAGCCCGCCCGTCTCGCGCGGGTCGCTCCACACCTCGGCGCCACCGGCCGCGCGGGCCTTCGAGCGCTCCTGCGCCTCGGCGAAGCGCGGGTTCTCCCAGCCGCCGCCGACCAGGGCCTGCGCCTCCGGGGGGAGGGTGTCGGAGTTGCCCCGGGCGTAGCGGGAGACCATCTCGACGCCGGCGGAGATGAAGACGTCGCCCTCACCGGCGCGGATCGCGTGCATCGCCATCCGGGTGGTCTGCAGCGACGAGGCGCAGTAGCGGGTCAGGGTGGCGCCGGGCAGGCCGTCCAGGCCCATCAGCGTGGCGACCACCCGGGCCATGTTGAAGCCCTGCTCGCCGCCGGGCAGGCCGCAGCCGAGGTAGAGATCCTCGACCTCGGTCGGGTCGAGCCCGGGGACCTTGTCGAGCGCGGCCCGGACGATGGTCGCGGCGAGGTCGTCGGGGCGGACCTCGCGCAGCGAACCCTTGAACGCGCGACCGATGGGGGAGCGGGCGGTGGCGACGATGACGGCGTCGCGGGACGACTCAATCGGCATGAACCAACGTTAACTCGCCGGTAACTTGGCGCGGAAGCTGCCGGGGCGGCGGGAAATGTCACCCCGCGCCGTGGTGTCCGCCGTGCCGTCCGCCGGCCTGCCGTGCCGTGCGCCGGTCCGCTCAGTGGCGGGCGGCCGCGGCGGCCGCGGCGGCCACCGCCGGCAGCAGGGCGTGCGCCCAGACCCGGTACCCGTCGGCGGAGGGGTGGAAGCCGTCCGGGCAGAGGGTCCCGGCGTCGGCGCGGAACACCGGCCCGGTCTCCGCGCCCAGGTCGACCACGCTGCCGCCGGCGTCGAGCACGGCGGCGGTCTGCGCCCGGGCGATCCGCCGCCCCGACCAGCCGAGCACCTGCCGCAGCGGCTGCGCGACGGCACGGACCGCGCCCAGGTCGGGGCAGGTGCCCACCACAACCTCGACCCGCGCGTCGCGCAGCCGGCGCACCGCCGCGCCGAGGTACGCCGCGGCCTCGCCCGGCCGGCGCATCGTGGTGGCGTCGTTGGCGCCGATCAGGATCACCGCCACGTCGGGACGCTCCCCGAGCAGCGCCCGGGCCACCTGGGTGGCCAGGTCGGTGGAGCGGGAGCCGGAGACCCCCACGCTGGACAGGTGCACCTGCCGTCCGGTCGGCCCCTCGGTCAGCAGGTGGGCCAGCTGCCCGCCGACGGTCTCGTCGAAGCGTTCGACCCCGACGCCGAGCGCCGAGGAGTCGCCGAGCAGCACCAGCCGCAGCGGCGGGGCGCCGGCCCGGCCCACCGTGGCGCGCAGCGCCAGGCCGAGCTCCGGCTGGGCGTAGCTGCGGTTACGCGCGGCGACGGCCTGCCCGGCGAGCACCGCCGCGCCGCCGATGGTGCCGGCGACCAGGGAGACGGCCGCCGCCTTGCCGAGCCGGAGGGCGAGCTCGGTGCCGATGCCGCGTTCGGTCATGACGACACCTCCCGGTGCTCGCCGGCGCGCCGGCACTCCTGCCCCTGGCGGCGGTCGGCACGGGGCTCCGTCGCGCGGGGCCCGATGGTTCGCTCGCTCATGCCGATCCCTCCAGTGTGGGTGAGTCGGTGGCGGAACCGGGTTGCGGCACCGCGCCGACGCCGAAGAAGGCCCGTCGGCGCAGGTGCGCCCAGCGGCCGGCCGGCCCGCGGTCGCGGCCCCGGACCTGGGTGCCGCTGACCTCCGTACCGGCGTGCCGGGCCGCCTCCTGGGCGGCCTCCGGCAGCGACCGTACCCCCTCGCCCCGGCCCAGGACAGGCCTGCGCTCTCCGCCGGTGCCGAGCGCCGAGATCACGGTGGGCAGCAGCGCGGCGGCGGCCACCGCGTACCCCTCGGCGGAGGGATGGAACCGGTCCCAGGCGAACATCCGGGTCGGTTCGGCGACGAATCGGGGACCGAGCATGTCGCCGAGGGAAACCGTCCAGCCACCCGCCTCGACCACCGCCACCGTCTGGGCGGCAGCCAGCTGCCGGCTCCACCGCCGGGCCAGCCAGCGCAGCGGCGGCTGGATCGGCTGGATCGCCCCGAGGTCGGGGCAGGTGCCGACGACCACCTCGCAGCCGGCGGCCCGCAGCGCGCGGACCGCGTCGACCAGGTAGCGCACCGCCAGCCCGGGCGGGGTGCGGTTGGTGACGTCGTTGCCGCCGATCAGGATCACGGCGACGTCCGGGTCGCACTCCAGCGCCGACTCGACCTGCGGCTTCAGCCCGGCGGACAGCGAGCCCACCACGGCGAAGCGGTGCACCCGGACCGGCCGGTGCAGCCGTCGGGACAGCCCGGTGGCGAGCAGCGCCCCCAGGGTCTCCCGGCGCCGGTGCACGCCGTAGCTGGCCGCCGAGGAGTCGCCGAGCACGACCATGGTCAGCGGCGGGCCGGGGCACTTCGCGCCGTAGACGCCGTCACAGCGCGGTGGGGGCGCCTCGGCCATCGGGATGGTGCGCCGGGCCTGACGGGCCTGGCCGAGCAGCACCCCGCCGGTCGCGACGAACGCCGCCGCGCCCGCGCCCGTGCCGATCGCCGCCATCCGGGCGATCCGGCGGGCGCGCTGCCAGCGCGGACCGACGGGTACGACGGAACCAGCCACCCCCATACCGCCACGTTATCGCGCCGGCACGACACGCCGCTCTCCTCGTGGCGGCCGGTGCATGGCTGGCGAACGACGCATCTGGGTACGTGTCGGGTGACGGCGCCGGGGAGACGGCCCCGGGCCGCCGTCGCGGTGGGCTTGCGCCCCCGCGTCACGCTGGTCGGGCGGAAAGGGGCTGGACGGATGAGCAGGACGTTGAAGCGGAGCGCGGCGTTCACCGCGTTGGCGCGGGCACTGATGGCGGGTGCCCGGGGTGGCCCGTCGCTCGGGCAGCGGCTGGCGGCGCTGCCCCGGATGATCAGGGCCACCACCCGGGGCGAGTACGACGGCGGCCTCCGGCTGGCCATGATGACGGCGGCGACGGCGTACGTGCTCTCGCCGGTGGACGTGGTGCCGGAGTTGTTCCTCACCGTCTTCGGCCTGGTGGACGACGCGGTCATGGTCACCTGGCTGGCCGGCAGCGTGCTGGCGGAGACCGAGCGCTTCCTGGAGTGGGAGGACCGTCGCAGCTCCGTCATCCCCGGGCAGATGATCCCCTGACGGCACGTACCCTGGGCGACGAACGAAACGTCTGCCCGGCCGCCGGCGCCGGCGCCGCAACGAAGGGCACAACGAGGTGCAGTACTACGACAACGTCGTCGAGTTGATCGGCAACACCCCGCTGGTACGACTGCGCAACGTCACCGAGGGCATCCAGGCCACCGTGCTGGCGAAGGTGGAGTACCTCAACCCGGGCGGTTCGGTGAAGGACCGGATCGCGCTGCGGATGGTGGAGGACGCCGAGGCCGCGGGCATTCTCAAGCCGGGCGGCACCATCGTCGAGCCGACCAGTGGCAACACCGGCGTCGGGCTGGCCCTGGTGGCGCAGCTCAAGGGCTACAAGTGCGTCTTCGTCTGCCCGGACAAGGTCAGCCAGGACAAGCAGGACGTGCTGCGTGCGTACGGCGCCGAGGTGGTGGTCTGCCCGACCGCCGTCGCGCCGGAGGACCCGCGCTCCTACTACAACGTCTCTGACCGGCTGGCCCGGGAGATCCCCGGCGCCTGGAAGCCCAACCAGTACAGCAACCCGGCCAACCCGCGCTCGCACTACGAGACGACCGGCCCCGAGCTGTGGAAGCAGACCGAGGGCGGGCTCACCCACTTCGTGGCCGGCGTCGGCACCGGCGGCACCATCTCCGGCATCGGCCGGTACCTCAAGGAGGCCTCCGAGGGCCGGGTGCGGGTCATCGGCGCGGACCCGGAGGGCTCGGTCTACTCCGGCGGCACCGGCCGGCCGTACCTGGTCGAGGGCGTCGGCGAGGACTTCTGGCCGGAGACCTACGACCGGGGCGTCGCCGACGAGATCATCGAGGTCTCGGACAAGGCCTCGTTCGAGATGACCCGGCGGCTGGCCCGCGAGGAGGGGATGCTGGTCGGCGGCTCCTGCGGGATGGCCGTGGTGGCCGCCCTGGAGGTGGCCCGCAGAGCCGGCCCGGACGACGTGATCGTCGTGCTGCTGCCGGACAGCGGCAAGGGCTACCTGTCGAAGATCTTCAACGACACCTGGATGGCCCGGTACGGCTTCCTGGACAACTCGGGTACCGAGCCGACCGTCGCCGACGCGCTCGCCAGCAAGCCGGGCGGGCTGCCCGAGCTGGTGCACGTGCACCCCACCGAGACGGTCCGCGACGCGATCGACTACATGCGCGAGTACGGCGTCTCGCAGCTGCCGGTGCTCAAGGCCGAGCCGCCGGTGGTGACCGGCGAGGTGGCCGGCTCGATCGCCGAGAAGGACCTGCTCGACGCGCTCTTCACCGGGCAGGCGCATCTGCACGACACCATCGAGCGGCACATGGCCGAGCCGCTGCCGATGATCGGCGGCGGCCAGCCGGTGAGCGAGGCCGTCGGTCTGCTGGAGAAGTCCGACGCCGCCCTGGTGCTGGTCGACGGCAAGCCCAAGGGCGTCCTCACCCGCCAGGACCTCCTCGCCCACCTCGGCGCCCGCTGACCCGACGGCGTACCGCGGGGCCTCCTTCCGAACCGGAAGGAGGCCCCGCGTCGTCGTGCCACGAGGGCGGGCGGCTCAGCGGTTCAGCTCGGTGGGGACCGCGACCACGTCGACGAAGGCGCCCCGGCGCAGCACGGTGACGGGCAGCCGGGTGCCGATCGCGGGGCCGAGCATGAGCCGTTGCAGGCCCTGGCCGTCGCGGACCGGCCGGCCGCCGGCGGAGAGGATCACGTCGCCGAGGTAGATCCCGGCCTGTCCGGCGGGACTGCCCGGCACCACCTCGACCACCCGCAGGCCGCGCCGCTGGCCGGTGCGCTCGGCGACCTCCGGGGGCAGCGGCACCGGCACGCCGGCCACCCCCAGCCACGCCCGGCGGACCCGCCCGTCGGCGATCAGGTCGTCGACGATCTGCCGGGTGGTGGCGTTGATCGGCACGGCCAGCCCGAGGCCGTAGCCGGCGACCGCGGTGTTCACCCCGATCACCCGGCCGGCCGAGTCGGCCAGCGCCCCGCCGGAGTTGCCGGGGTTGAGCGCCGCGTCGGTCTGGATGACGTCCTCGATGAGGCGGGTGACCCGGCCGTCGCGGGCCGGCAGCGACCGGCCCAGGCCGGACACCACCCCCGCGGTCACCGACCCGGCCAGCCCCATCGGGTTGCCGACCGCCACCACCAGCTGGCCGATCCGCAGGGTGTCCGCATCGCCCAGTTCCACCGGCGGCACGGTCGCCTCGTCCACCCGCAGCACCGCCAGGTCGGAGAGCGGGTCCGCGCCGACCACCCGGAACCGCACCTCGGTGCCGTCGCCGAAGGCGGCCGAGCCGTCCCGGGCGCCCTGCACCACGTGCGCGCTGGTCAGCAGCAGGCCGTCGGTGCCCACGGTGATCGCGGAGCCGGCGCCCGCCCCCCGCGTGGTCCGCACCGACAGTGCGGCCACGCTGGGCAGCACCCGGGCCGCCACGCCGGTGACCACCCGGGAGTACGCGTCGAGCGCGGCGTCCTCCGCCCGCTCGGTGTGATCGGTGTCCATGCCTGCGGCAACGCGACCGGATCGACGGGCATGCCCCGATCAGCTCAGAGCGAACGCCCGGGTCACAGCGGTCGGGCGTACCGGACCTGCGCCACGACGACGGGGCCGAAGTGCTCGTCGCGCCGGGTGCCCTCGGGCGTCCAGCCGCCGCGCTCGTAGAAGCGGCGCGCGGAGTCGTTCTGCGCCAGCACCCAGAGCACCGCCCGGGACCAGCCCCGCGACCGCATGGCGTCCAGGGCGTCGATCATCAGCTCGCGGCCGGTGCCCCGGCCCCGCTCGTCCGGGTCGAGGTGGATGGCGTTGAGCAGCCCGGTGTCCGGATCGCCGTCGTCGTCCGGGCCCAGGTAGCTGAAGCCGACCAGCCGGCCGTCGCGCTCGGCCACGGTCATCCGGTGGTCGTCGCGCTCCCAGCCGACCCGCTCGACCCAGTACCGGCCCATCGCCCCGGGCGTCGGGTCGGCCAGCGCCTCGGCGGGCAGGAACGAGGAGTAGGCGGCCACCCGGGACCGCTGGTGCAGCGCGCCGATCCCCATCAGGTCGTCGTCGGTGGCGGGGCGGAGCGTGACGGTCACCCGGCCGAGGCTACCCGGCGGGGCGGGACCGGCACGGTGGCCAGGTCCTCGGCGATCACCAGGTCCCCGGCGAAGTGCTCGCGGGCCTCGTCGGCGAAGCGCTGCGGGTCGCTGTAGCGCTGGGAGAAGTGGGTCAGCACCAGCCGGCGTACCCCCGACTCGGCCGCCACCCGCGCGGCCTGAGCCGCGGTCAGGTGGCCGACCTCGGCGGCCAGGGCGGCCTCCGACTCCAGGAAGGTCGACTCGATGACCAGCAGGTCGGCGTGTTCGGCGAGGGCGTACACCGCGTCGCAGAGCCCGGTGTCCATCACGAAGGCGAACCGCTGACCCGGTCGGGGCACGCTCACCTCGTCCCGGGTGACGCGGCGTCCGTCCAGGTCCAGGTGGCCCACGCGGAGCAGCTCCCCGACGGCCGGCCCGGCGATGCCGTACGCGGACAGCCGCTCCGGCAGCATCCGGCGGGCGTCGGGCTCCACCAGCCGGTAGCCGTACGTCTCGATCGGGTGCCGCAGCCGGCGGGCCTCCAGGGTGCCGGCGCCCAGGGTGATCCGCTGCCCGTCCGCCTCGATCGGCTCGACGGCCAGCTCGGCGGTCTCGTAGAAGGAGGTGGCGTGGCGCAGCCGGGCGAAGTACTCGGCGCCGCCCGCCGGGAAGTGCGCCGCCACCGGGTGCGGCACCCGGTCCAGGGAGAGCCGCTGGATGATCCCGGGCAGGCCGAGGCAGTGGTCGCCGTGGAAGTGGGTGACGCAGATCCGGGTCAGGTCGGTGGCGGTGACGCCGGTGTGCAGCAGCTGCCGCTGGCTGCCCTCGCCCGGGTCGAAGAGGATCACCTCGTCGTCCCAGCGCAGCACGTACCCGTTGTGGTTGCGCTGCCGGGTCGGGGCCTGGCTGGCCGTCCCGAGCACCACCAGCTCGCGCATCGACACGGACCTCTCCTGCGGATATGAAGCGACCCCCGGGGCTTCCGCGCTCGCGCGCGGGCCGGCTGGACTGGGCCGGCACCCCGGGGGTCGGGTGGCTGTCGTGGTTTCGCCGCACCGCTGCCACACGGTCTCGACGATCGTGCATGCCCGCCTCGCGGCGGACGGAGTTTCACTGTCGAGGACAGCGGCTAGCGGACAGCCACCTCACGAGTCCGATTGCTATACAAGTCTGGACCACCTCCTTTCCCGTGTACCGCCACGCTATCCACTCCTGCGGGGCACCGGCAACGGATTTCGATCACAGGGCCGGGCGGAATGCCCGGCGGTGGTGCGGGTGTTCGCCGGGGGCCGGCCGGTCAGCTCGGGTCGGCGATGCCGATCGGGCCCTCGCGTGGCCCCTCCTCGCTGGCCGGCTGCACCGCCAGCGACGGGAAGTCGGCCAGGTCGCCCTCCGGCTCGGCGTCCCACTCCGGGAAGACCAGGTCGCTCTGCAGGTAGAGGCAGAGCAGCTGGGTGAGGTGGCGCAGCCCGTCCAGGTGGGTGCGCTCGTGGCCGTGGGTGGCGTCCACGCCGAAGCCGAGCAGCGCCACCCGGGCGTGCGCGCCGGCCTCGACGGCCGCCGCCACGTCCGAGCGGTAGTAGTCGAAGACGTCCCGGACCAGGTCGACGCCGTGCTCCCGGGCGATCGAGGCGAGGTTGCGGGTCAGGTGGTAGTCGAACGGGCCGACCCCGTCGCCCATCGCCAGGGTCGCCGCGTGCTCCCGGGACTGCTGGCCGGGCGCGACCACCGCCGCGTCCACCGAGACGATCTCCGCGACGTCCGGGTCGAGGCCGTGGCTGGCGCCGTGGCCGATCTCCTCGGTGACGGTGACCAGCAGATGCGCGGTGACCACCGGGGTGACGCGTGCGTCGACCAGTGCCTTGAGGGCGGTGAGCACGGCGGCCACGCCGGCCTTGTCGTCCAGGTGCCGCGACTTGACGTACCCGCTGGGGGTGATCGTCGGGTTGGGCAGGAACGCCACGAAGTCCCCCGCGTCGATGCCGAGCGCCCGGAGGCCGGCGACGTCGTCGACCGGCTCGTCGACCCGGACCTCGACGTGCTCCCAGCCGACGCCCTGGCTGTCGACGTCCTCGTTGTAGCGGTGCCCGCTGGCCTTCAACGGCAGCACCTGACCGGTGATCACGCGGTCCAGGTCGTCGGTGAAGATCCGGACGTGGGCGCCCTCGGCGAACCGGGCGCTGTGCGTGCCGATGGTCTTCAGCTCCAGCCGGCCGTTCTCCTTGAGCCGCTTCACCATCCCGCCGATGGTGTCGGTGTGCACCACGATCGCCCGGTCCGCCCCGGTCTGCCGAGGGCCGGGCAGGCACGCGCTCAGCGCACCGCGCCGGGTCAGCGTGGAGGAGATGCCCAGCGCGGAGAGGCGCTCGCCGACGTACTGCTGCACATGATCGGTACGCCCCGACGGGCTGGGGATCTCCAGCAGCTCCAGCAGCACCTGGCGCAGGTAGTCCAGGTCGATCTCCAGTGGCTTCGGGCTCACGCGGCACCTCCCGGGCCGGCCGGGGACCAGAGCCGCTGCGGTGCCCGGGTGCCGGGAAAGAGCAGGTCGACGAAGCGCTCGGCGGTCGGCTGCGGCTCGTGGTTGGCCAGCCCGGGCCGCTCGTTGGCCTCGATGAAGACGTGCTCCGGCCGGTCCGGCGCGGGAACCAGCAGGTCCAGCCCGGTCACCGGGATGTCCAGGGCGCGGCTCGCCGCCACGCAGGCCTCGGCGATCGCCGGGTGCAGCTCGGCGGTGACGTCGTGGATGGTGCCGCCGGTGTGCAGGTTCGCCGTCCGGCGCACGGCCAGCACCTCGCCCTCGGGCAGCACGTCGGTCATCCGGTACCCGGCCTCCGCGACCACCTCGCGGGTCATCTCGTCGACCGGGATGCGCGACTCGCCCCCGGTGGCGGCGGCCCGCCGGCGGCTCTGCCGGTCGATCAGCGCGGCGATGTCGTGCACGCCGTCGCCGGTGACCTGGGCGGGCCGGCGGACGGCGGCGGCCACCACCTCGTGGTCGATCACGATCACCCGCAGGTCCTCGCCGTCGCGCAGCTCCTCGATCAGCACGTCCGGGCAGAACCGGCGGGCCAGCTCGACCGCCGCGGTCAGCGCCTCGGCGGTGCGGACGCCGACGGTGATGCCGTTGCCCTGCTCGCCCCGCGCCGGCTTGACCACCACCGGGCCGACCTCGGTGAGGAAGGCGAGGTCGTCGGGGTCACCGGTGGCGGTCCGGCCGCGCGGCACCGACAGCCCGGCCTCGGTGAGGATCCGCCGGGTGACCCGCTTGTCGTCGCAGCGGCTCATCGCCACCGCCGAGGTCAGCTCGGAGAGCGACTCGCGGGTGTGGATCGTCCGGCCGCCGTTGGTCAACCGCAGCTCGCCCCAGCGCGGGTCGGTGACCTCGACCCGGATACCGCGCCGCATCGCCTCGTCGGCGACGATCTTCGCGTACGGGTTGAGCTCGTCGTACCCGTCCGGGGTGGCGGGCAGGAAGAGCCGCTCGTTGATCGGGTTCTTCCGCTTCACGCAGAGCGTGGCGGTCCGGTGGAAGCCCAGCCGCTCGTAGAGCCGGATCGCGCCGGAGTTCTCGGCGAGCACGGACAGGTCCACGAAGGCCCGCCCCCGCTCGTCCAGCCGGTCGGCCAGCCCGGTCAGCAGTGCCTGGCCGGTGCCGGGCGGCGCGGTGTTGAAGTCGACGGTCAGGCACCAGAGACTGGCACCGTTCTCCGGGTCGGCGAAGACCGCCACGTGGTCCACACCGGTGATGGTGCCGACGATCTCGCCGGTGGCCGCCTCGGCGACCAGATGCAGGAAGCGGTCGGTGCCGGCGTTGTCGACCAGCACGTCGACCGGCGCGGTGACCATCCCGTTGCGGGCGTAGATCCGGTTGACCGCGTCCGCGTCGTCGGCGTCGCGCAGCGGACGGATCACCAGGCCGGGGATCTCGTCGTCGCCGTCGACGGCGGCCGGCCGCCGCTCGCCCAGCGGCAGCCGGTAGGTCAGCGACGGGTCGATGAACAACTCGTCCGGCAGCCGCGACACCAGCACGTGCGGGTCGCGCAGGTAGATGCAGATGTCCCGGGCGCCGGCCGCCTCGGAGCGCAGCACGTCCGCCACGGCCGCCTGGTGGGTGAAGGTCTGGCCGAAGACCAGCCGTCCCCAGCCGCAGTCCAGCACCACGCCCGCCTCGTCGGTGGTGCGCGCGCGCTCCTCCGGGGTGCCGGGCGCGACCGGGTCGCCGCCGGGGCCGATCCGCTCCCGGTGCCGGCCGGGCACCCGGCCCCGGTCGATGGTCGTCACGGTCTCGGTCATCGTCAGTCGATCCCGTGGCTCTGGAGCCACATTTCCAGGAGTCCCAGCTGCCACAGCTTGTTTCCGTTCAACGGGGTCAGTTCGGCGTTCGGGTCGGCGAGCAGCGCGTCGACGTAGTCGGCGCGGAACAGGTCGCGCCGGCGGGCGGCGGGCGCGGAGAGCGCGTCGCGTACCCGGTCGAGCAGCTTGCCCTCCAGGTGGGTGAGGCCCGGCACCGGGAAGTAGCCCTTGGGTCGGTCGATCACCTCGTGCGGCAGCACCCGGCGGCCGATCTCCTTGAGCACGCCCTTGCCGCCCTGGGCCAGCTTCAGCTCGGGCGGGCAGCTCGCCGCCAGCTCCACGAACTCGTGGTCGAGGAACGGCACCCGGGCCTCCAGCCCGTGCGCCATGGTCATGTTGTCCACCCGCTTCACCGGGTCGTCGGTCAGCATGATCTGGGTGTCGATCCGCAGGCCGGCGTCGACCGCGGTCTGCGCGCCCGGCCGGGCCAGGTGCGCGGCCACGAACTCCCGCGCCGGGTCGCCGTCGGCCAGCCGGTCCGCGTTGAGCATCCGGGCCAGGCCGGCCGCGTCCCGGTCGAAGAACGCCTTCGCGTACGTCTGGAGCGCCTGCTCCCGGTCGATGCCGGCCAGCGGCGGGTACCAGTGGTAGCCGCCGAGGATCTCGTCGGCGCCCTGCCCGGACTGGACCACCTTGACGTGCCGGGACACCTCCTGGCTGAGCAGGTAGAAGGCGACGCAGTCGTGGCTGACCATCGGCTCGCTCATCGCCGCCACGGCCGCCTCCAGCGGCGGCACCAGGTCGCCGGCGGCCACCTTGAGCTGGTGGTGGTCGGTGTCGAAGGTCTTCGCGATGAGGTCGGAGTAGACGAACTCGTCGCCCCCCCGGCCGCCGACGGAGTCGAAGCCGATGGAGAAGGTGGAGAGGCCCGACTGCCCCTCGCCGGCCAGCAGCGCGACCACCAGGCTGGAGTCGAGGCCGCCGGAGAGCAGCACGCCGACCGGCACGTCGGCGACCATCCGGCGGCGCACGGCGGTGGTCAGCGACTCCAGCAGGGCGTCCTGCCAGTCCTGCTCGGACCAGTCGGCCCGTTCGGCGGCCCGGGTGAACGACGGATCCCAGTAGACCCGGTCGTGGGTGCGGCCGTCCGGCTCGTAGACCCGTACGGTCGCCGGGGGCAGCTTGGTGACGCCGCGCAGGATGGTCCGCGGGGGCGGCACGATGCTGTGGAAGCTGAGGTAGTGGGCGAGCGCCACGGTGTCGATCTCGGTGTCCACGCCGCCGCCGGCCAGCAGCGCCGGCAGGGTGCTGGCGAAGCGCACCGTGCCGGGCGTCTCGGCAAGGTAGAGCGGCTTGATGCCGAGCCGGTCCCGGGCCAGTACCAGCCGGCCGGTGTCCCGCTCGGTGATCGCCACGGCGAACATGCCGATCAGGTGGTCGACGAAGTCGAGCCCCCACTCGGCGTACGCCTTGACGACCACCTCGCTGTCGCCCGAGGAGAAGAAGCGGTGCCCCTTGGCCTGCAACTGCGCGCGCAGTTCCCGGTAGTTGTAGATGCAGCCGTTGAAGACGCCGGTCAGCCCCGAGTCGGGGTCGACCAGCGGCTGCCCGCTCGCCGCCGACAAGTCGATGATCTTCAGGCGCCGGTGCCCGAGGGCGACCGGCCCCTGGGCCCAGACCCCGCTGTCGTCGGGTCCCCGGTCGCTCATCGTCGCCGCCATGCGCTCCACCGCCGCGACGTCGGCCCGTGAGCCGTCACGGCGGTACTCCCCAGCCAGTCCGCACATGCCAGGGAATGGTGCCAGAGGTTGTTGCAGTTCGCCTGTTGAGCTGATGTCGGTGGCGTTACGTGTTTGCTAGGATGCGCGCCGCTTCTTCCCGGCCCCGTGGTCACCGCCGACTTTTCCGCCGGTGGACGGGCCAGTGCCCGGATCGGAGCGGGCCTGCGGTGTGACAAACACCGCAGGCCCGTCGACGAACGTCAGGCCGGTCAGCCGGCGGTACGGGCCACGCCGACCGGGCAGCTCAGCCCGTTGGGGCCGTGGTTGCAGTACCCGTTCGGGTTCTTGGTCGGCGCGAGGTACTGCTGGTGGTAGTCCTCGGCGAAGTAGTACGTGCCGAGCGGCGTGATCTCCGTGGTGATCTCACCCTTGCCGGCCCGGGCCACGATCGGCGCGAACGCGTCCCGCGACGCCTCCGCGGTCGCCCGCTGCTCGTCCGTGGTCGTGTAGATCGCCGAGCGGTACTGGGTACCGACGTCGTTGCCCTGGCGCATGCCCTGGGTCGGGTCGTGGTTCTCCCAGAAGACCTTGAGCAGGTCCTCGTAGCTGATCTTCGTGGGGTCGTAGACCACCTGGACCACCTCGGCGTGCCCGGTCATGCCCGAGCAGACCTCCTCGTACGTCGGGTTCGGCGTGCTGCCGCCCGCGTAGCCGGCGGAGGTGGTGATCACCCCGGGCAGGGTCCAGAACAGCCGCTCGGCCCCCCAGAAACAGCCCATGCCGAAGACGGCGACCTGGGCACCCTCCGGAAACGGACCCTTCAGGGTCGACGGCAGCACCTCGTGCCGGTCAGCGATCGGCATCGCGGTCATGCGGCCGGGCAGCGCCTGGTCGGGGGTGGGCAGTTCGGCCTTCATGCGGCGAAGGAACACGGTGGGACTCCTTTCGGTACCTCTCCCCGCGTGCAACGCCGGCGGGCCCCGGTTCCTTACCCGCCGGGTGCCAACTCAGGCTCCGGGCGGTGCCAGAGCGGCGGCGACGCGGGCGGCGTGCTCCTCGGCCTCCGCGTCGTCGGCGTAGCGGGTCCGCGGCCAGAAGAAGCCGCGCAGGCCGTCGCCCTTGGTGCGGGGCACCACGTGGGTGTGCAGGTGCGGGACGGACTGCGACACCTTGTTGTTCATCGCCACGAACGTCCCGCCCGCCCCGAGTCCGGTCTCGACCGCCACCGCGAGGCGTTGGACCAGGCGGAAGTAGCCGGGCAGCGCGTCCGCCGACAGGTCGGGGAGGCTGATCAGGTGGGTGCGGGGGACCACCAGCACGTGCCCCTTGAAGACCGGCCGGGTGTCCAGGAACGCGACGCCGTCCGGCTCGTCGGCCACCCGGAACGCCGGCACCTCGCCCGCCACGATCCCGCAGAACACACACCCGCTCATCCGGGCAGCGTAATGCCGGCCGGGGAGGTCGCCCGCCCCCGCGACACGGAGCGAAGAGAGGTGCTCCGGGTGCATCTGTTGTCGTCCCGGCGACAACAGATGCACCCGAAGGAGACGGGCGTCGCCTCGGGTGGCCGGGGCGGGCCGTGAATCACCCGGCCGCCCCCGGCAGGGAGAGCCGGGCGACCCCGCGGGCGGGTTCCGCCCGCCCCGGCGGACGGGCGGACTAACGTCTCGGGAATGAGTCACGGCTTCGAGACGCTCGCCATCCACGCCGGCCAGGACCCCGAGGCCCGCACCGGCGCGGTGATCCCACCGATCTACCAGACCAGCACCTACGCCCAGGACGCCGTCGGCGCGCCCCGCAACGGCTACGAGTACAGCCGCTCCGGCAACCCCACCCGGGACGCGCTGCAGGAGTGCCTCGCCGCCCTGGAGGGCGGCCCGGTGGCGCTCGCCTTCGCCAGCGGCCTGGCCGCCGAGGACACCCTGCTGCGCACCGTCTGCAAGCCGGGTGACCACGTGGTGATCCCGGACGACGCGTACGGCGGCACCTACCGGCTCTTCGCCCGGGTCGCCGAGCGCTGGGGGCTGGACTACACCCCGGCCAAGGTCTCCGACATCGACGCGGTCCGGGCCGCCATGCGCCCCACCACCAAGATCGTCTGGGTGGAGACGCCGACCAACCCGCTGCTCGGCATCGCCGACATGGCCGCCCTGGCCGCCGTCGCGCACGACGCCGGGGCGCTGCTGGCGGTCGACAACACCTTCGCCTCGCCGTACCTGCAGCAGCCGATCGCGCACGGCGCGGACGTGGTGGTCCACTCGACCACCAAGTACATCGGCGGGCACTCCGACGTGGTCGGTGGCGCGCTGATCGCCGCCGACGCCGGCCTCGGTGAGGAACTCCGCTACCACCAGAACGCGATGGGCGCGATCAACGGACCCTTCGACGCCTGGCTCACCCTGCGCGGCATCAAGACCCTCGGGGTACGGATGGACCGGCACTGCGACAACGCCGAGCGGATCGCCGCGTACCTGGACGGGCACGCCAAGGTCGGTCAGGTCATCTATCCGGGCCTGCCCGCGCACCCCGGCCACGAGGTGGCCGCGAAGCAGATGCGCCGCTTCGGCGGCATGATCTCCTTCCGCGCCGCCGGTGGCGAGGAGCACGCCGTGCAGATCTGCAACCGGGCCAAGCTCTTCGTGCTCGCCGAGTCGCTCGGTGGCGTCGAGTCCCTGATCGAGCACCCCGGCCGGATGACACACGCAAGTGCTGCGGGCTCGCCGCTTGAAGTTCCCGGCGATCTCGTGCGACTGTCTGTCGGCATCGAAACGGTCGACGACCTGCTCGCCGATCTGGAGCAGGCACTGGGCTGACCGCTGGCTGGGGAGGATGGCCGTGCAGGACATCATGCCGACCTGGGTCGGAGCGACCGCCAAGCAGATCGCCAGGGGCGTACGCCGCGGCGACGTCTCGGCCACCCAGGTCGTCGCCGACCACCTCGACCACATCGCCCGCGCCGACGCCGACCTCGCCGCGTTCCGCACGGTACGCGGCGGGGAGGCGATCACCGAGGCGGAGAAGGTCGACGAGCAGGAGGACCTGGCCAACCTCCCGCTGGCCGGGGTGCCGGTGGCGGTGAAGGAGAACACCGCCGTCGCCGGCCTGCCCACCTGGAACGGTTCGGCCGCCGCGCGTAGCGGCGTCGCGGAGGCCGACCACGAGGTGGTCCGGCGGCTGCGCGGCGCCGGCGCGGTGATCCTCGGGGCGACCCGGATGCCGGAGCTCGGCCTCTGGGCGCTCACCGACGACGAGTCGGCGGTCACCCGCAACCCGTGGGACACCGGACGTACCCCCGGCGGTTCCTCCGGCGGCGCCGCCGCCGCGGTGGCCGCCGGGCTGGTGCCGATCGCGCACGGCAACGACGGTCTCGGCTCGATCCGCATCCCGGCCGCCTGCTGCGGCCTGGTCGGGCTCAAGCCGGGCCGGGGCGTGGTCCCCGCCCAGCTCGGCGCGGAGGACTGGTTCGGCCTCACCGAGCACGGCATGCTCACCACCACGGTCGCCGACGCCGCCGTCGGCTTCCAGGTGCTCGCCGGCCGGCGCGCCGACAAGCTGGTCCCGCCGCCCCGGCTGCGGGTCGGGGTCTCGCTGCGCTCCCCGGTGCGGGGCGTCTCTCCGGACGCCCCCAACTCCGACGCGGTGGCGGCCGCCGGCCGGCTGCTCGCCGCCGCCGGCCACGACACCGTGCCCGCCGACCCGGTCTACCCGACCGCGCTCGGCCTGCAGGGCATCGCGACGTGGTTCGCCGCCGCCGCCGTCGAGGTGCGCGCCGCCGGCATCGCCCGGCGGGACCTCCAGCGGCGCAGCCGTCGGCACGTCGCGCTCGGCGAGTGGGCGCAACGACGCGGGTACGTCCGGGAGGCCGACCGGGCCGCCTGGCGCGAGCGCTCGATCGGCTTCTTCACCGACCACTCGGTCGACCTGCTGCTCACCCCGGCGCTGGCCGGCCCGCCGCCGGAGGCCGCCGTCTGGTCCGGCCGGTCCTGGGCGGCCAACATGAAGGCCAACATCCGGTACGCCCCGTACGCCGCGCCCTGGAACATCGCCGGCCTGCCGGCCATCGTGGTGCCGGTCGGCCGGCGCCCGGACGGCCTGCCGGTCGCGGTGCAGCTGGTCGGCCCGCCCGGCTCGGAGCTGCTGCTGCTCGCGGTGGCCGGGCAGTTCGAGATGCAGGCACCCTGGTCCCGGCACGCCCCCGGCTATCCGCGGGTCGGAACGGGGTCGCCGGTCGTTGCATGATCGTCTAGCGTGTGCGCGCATCCACTGCCGCACCCCCTGGACGGTCACCCATGCAGTGCCAGACCTGCGGGGACGCCACGTCCCCGAGCTTCAACGAGTGCCAGAACTGCTACACCCCCCTCGGGCAGCCGGCCGTCACGCCGGGGCTGGAGACCCACTCCGTACGCGGCATCGGCCGGGCCGCCTCGGTCGCGGTCGGGGTGACCGCCGCGTTCTACCTGCTGTCCGCGCTCGCCCCGGTGGCCGGGATGGTGCTGGCGCGGCAGGCCGAGCGCGACGGCGACAGCGACGTGCTCCTCGGGGCCATGCTGCTCGAGGTGGCGCTGAGCCTGCCGTTCGTGGTGGCCTACCTGACCGCCGCGGTCCTGGTCATCATCTGGACCTGGCGGGCGCGCAAGAACATCGACGCCTTCCCCGGCGCGCTGCCCTCCCTCGGCCAGGGCTGGGCGATCGCCGGATGGCTGGTGCCGTTCGCCAACTTCGTGGTGCCCGCCCGGGTGGTGGCCAACATCGCCCGGGACAGCCTCTGGCGCCGGAGCACCCCGGGGCTGGTCGGCGTCTGGTGGGCGGCCTGGCTGCTCTTCAGCGTCGGCGAGCGGCTGTTCAGCCGCAAGAACGACCTCGAGTACGCCCGGCTGCCCGAGACGGCCGTCGACCGGGCCGACTTCCAGGCGTACGTCGACTACTACCAGGGCGCGCTCGGCCGCAACGCGATCCCGGCGATCGCCTGCGTGGTGGCGGCGGTGTCGTTCATCGTGCTGATCCGGCGGATCTCCGCCGCTCAGCAGGACCGGATCGCCCGGGCCACCCCGGCCTGGCCGGTCGCCCCCGGCATGCCGGTGCCGGGTGCGTACGCGCCGGGCATGCCGGTGCCGGCCGGCGCGCCCGGCCCGTTCGCCGCGCCGCAGCCGGTCGTTGCGCCCGCGCCGCAGGTGCCGGCCGACACGCCCCCGGCGGCGCCGATGGTTCCCCCGGTGGCGGGTGGCACGATCGGGGCATGACGGAACTGGTCGGTCTCGCCGACGTACAGGCCGCGCGGGAGCTGCTCGCCGGCGTCACCCGCACCACCCCGCTGGAGCCCTCCCGGCCGCTCAGCGCCGCGCTCGGCGGCCCGGCGTGGCTCAAGTGCGAGAACGTGCAGCGTGCCGGGTCCTACAAGGTGCGCGGCGCGTACGTGCGGATCTCCCGGCTCAGCGAGGAGGAGCGGGCCCGGGGCGTGGTCGCGGCCAGCGCCGGCAACCACGCCCAGGGCGTCGCGCTCGCCGCCGGTCTGGTGGGCGCCCACGCCACCGTCTTCATGCCGGTGAACGCGCCGCTGCCCAAGGTGGCCGCCACCAAGGGGTACGGCGCGCGGATCGAGCTGGTCGGCAACACCGTCGACGAGTCGCTGGTGGCGGCGCAGACGTACGCCGAGCGGACCGGCGCGGTGCTGATCCACCCGTTCGACCACCCCGACGTGATCGCGGGTCAGGGCACCGTGGCGCTGGAGATCCTCGAACAGTGCCCGGACGTGAAGACCATCATCACCGGGGTCGGCGGCGGTGGCCTGATCTCCGGCATGGCGGTGGCGGCCAAGGCGCTGCGCCCCGACGTCCGGGTCGTCGGGGTGCAGGCGGCCAGCGCGGCGGCCTTCCCGCCCTCGCTGGTGGCCGGCGAGCCGGTACGCCTGCCGTCCTTCGCCACCATCGCCGACGGGATCGCGGTCGGCCGGCCGGGGGAGATCACCTTCACCCACGTCCGCAAGCTGGTCGACGAGATCGTCACGGTTTCCGAGGAGGACATCTCCCGGGCGCTGCTGATGCTGCTGGAGCGCGGCAAGCAGGTGGTCGAGCCGGCCGGCGCGGTGGGCGTGGCCGCACTGCTGGCCGGGGTCGTCGAGGTGGAGGCGCCGGTGGTCGCGGTGCTCTCCGGCGGCAACATCGACCCGCTGCTGATGCTCCGGGTGATCGAGCACGGCCTGGCCGCGGCCGGGCGCTACCTGCGCGTCACCGTGCGCTGCTCGGACCGGCCCGGTCAGCTCGCCTCGCTGCTCACGGAGATCGCCGAGCACCGGGCGAACGTGGTGGACGTGGAGCACCAGCGGGCCAACCCGCACCTGCGCCTCGGCGAGGTGGAGGTGGCGCTGTCGGTGGAGACCCGTGGTGTCGAGCACTCCGACACGCTGATCAGCGCCCTGCGGGCCAGCGGCTACCAGGTGGTCTTCGCGGCCGAGGCGTGACACCGGTGACGGTGCCACGCCTCGGGCCGTACGCGATGGGAACCGCCGGGTCGCGCGGACCCGGCGGGGCCGGACTCAGCCGGAGAACGGCTCGAAGCTGACCACGGTCACCTTGATGTCGGCGCCGCTCGGCGCCGTGTAGGTGCAGGTCTGACCCGGACGACCGCCCAGGATCGCCTTGCCGAGCGCCGACTCCGGGCTGTAGACGGTCAGCTCGGTGGTGGAGGCGATCTCCCGGGAGCCGAGCAGGAAGGTCTCGGTGTCCTCCTGGTCGTCGTCGAAGTAGATCGTCACGACCATGCCGGGCGCCACCGAGTCGGCGGTCGGCGCCTCGCCGACCTTGGCGGTGCGCAGCAGCTCCTTGAGGTAGAGGATGCGCCCCTCGGCCTTGCCCTGCTCCTCGCGGGCGGCGTGGTAGCCACCGTTCTCCCGCAGGTCGCCTTCCTCGCGCCGGGCGTTGATCTCGGCGGCGATGGCCGGCCGGTTGGCGATGTGCTGGTCGAGCTCGGCCTTCAGGCGGTCGTACGCGTCCTGGGACAGCCAGGTGGCGGGCGCCTCGTTGTCATTGGTGGACACAGGCGTACTCCTCGATCGTGCGGAACTGGCTGACAGGTGAGTTACCAAGTTACCAGTGCGGCACACCCGCGGGTGTCGTCGATCACCACCGGCGTCGGCGGCCGGACCGGCCGGATCGTGGGTCCGCGCTGGTGCGGAGGGTCAGCCGGCGGGGCGGCAGCGGATCACTTCGCCGATGAAGGGCCGGGCGGTCGTGGTGATCCGGTGCTGGAAGGTGCCGTGCCGCTCGCCGGGCCGGGCGCTGACCGCGACCTCGTCCCGGCCCACCTCCGCGCCGTCGTGGGAGCGCGCCCGCAGCACACACACCGCCGTGCCGCTCTCGGGCAGGGTGACCCGGAAGTCGACGCTCACCCCGGTGTCGGTGACGTCGGTGTAGGTGATCACCTCGGCGTCGTACGTCGGGTCGCCGTAGCGGGCGTAGAGCTGCGCCGCGACCAGGCCCAGCCCGGCGACCAGGACGGCCACCAGCAGCCAGACCAGCAGCGGCCGGCGGCGGCCCGGCTCCCGGCGGCGGCCGTACCGCCCGGGCGGGAACGCGGGCGCGCCCGGCGTGATTGTGGCGTGCGTCTCGGTCACCGGCGGGTATCTCCTGGCGTTGTTGTCGGCGGCATCGGCAAGAATGGGGAGAGTTCCATGCTCCCAGCCCGTCCCGTCGTCAAGGATGACAGGTCGGCGCCGGCAGGGTCCGGCACGGGGGAGGATTCCGGCAGGTCAGCCGGGTGACCCGGGTGGGTCGCCGGCGGGCACAGACGAGGAGCGCCCAACAGTGGCAGAGCAACTGCGTCTCATGGCGGTGCACGCGCACCCCGACGACGAGTCGAGCAAGGGCGCCGCGACCATGGCGAAGTACGTCGCCGAGGGCGTGGACGTCCTGGTCGTGACGTGCACCGGCGGCGAGCGCGGCAGTGTGCTCAACCCGAAGATGGACCGCCCCGACGTCTGGGCCAACATCGGCGAGATCCGCCGCGCCGAGATGGACGCCGCCCGGGCGATCCTCGGCGTCGAGCAGGCCTGGCTCGGCTTCGTCGACTCGGGGCTGCCCGAGGGCGACCCGCTGCCGCCGCTGCCCGAGGGCTGCTTCGCCCTGGAGGACGTCGAGGTCGCCGCCGGTCCGCTGGTGCGGCTGATCCGCGAGTTCCGTCCGCACGTCGTCACCACGTACGACGAGGAGGGCGGCTACCCGCACCCCGACCACATCATGACCCACAAGATCTCCGTCGCCGCGTTCGAGGCGGCCGGCGACCCGGAGCGCTACCCGGAGCTCGGTGAGCCCTGGCAGCCGCTCAAGCTCTACTACGACATCGGCTTCTCCAAGGGCAAGATCATGGCGCTGCACGAGGCCATGCTCGCCGCCGACCTGGCCTCCCCGTACGAGGAGTGGCTCAAGCGCTGGGACGACCGCCCGGACAAGGGCCCGCGGATCACCACCCGGGTCGAGTGCGCCGACTACTTCCCGGTCCGCGACGACGCGCTGCGCGCCCACGCCACCCAGATCGACCCGGACGGCTTCTGGTTCCACGTGCCGATGGAGCTGCAGCGGCGCGCCTGGCCCACGGAGGACTTCCAGCTGGTCCGCTCGCTGGTCGACAGCCCGCTGCCCGAGTCGGACCTCTTCGCCGGGGTGCGCGAGACGGCCCATGCCCGCTGACCGGCCGGAGGGCTACGCTGAAGCCCCACCGCACATCGGAGAAACACCATGTTGACCGCCGCTCAGGTGCTCGCGGAGAACAACTTCGGGGACACCCGCACGGGTGGCCTGGCCGGGCCGATGGGCCTGTTCCTCATCCTGCTCCTGGCCACCGCCACCGTCCTGCTGATCCGCAACATGAACTCCCGGCTGCGCCGGCTGCCCGACCGGTTCCCGGCGCCGGGCCCGACCGACACACCGGCCGCCGATCCGGCGGGCGGGGCCTCGGCGCAGGAATCCCGCACAGACACCCCCAACGGCCACCAGCAGCACCGGAACGGGTAGTCAGAGCGTGATTCACGCTGATCCGGGTCGTCAGCCCCTGTTGCGGGCACCCGGATTGGCTTAGCCTTCCGCCGGGGGGACCGAAAAGTCCCTGAGCCGTGCGCGGGAGGGGGCGCCATGACCGTTGCAGCAGCGCCCGTCCCGGGCAACCCCCGTCGGCCGGCGGACGGAGCGGGCCGGTGACGTCCGGCAGGGCCGGCGAGCACCTCGACCGGCCCGAGGCAGCCGGCACCCCGCCGCGGGTGCTGCTGCTGACCGTCGCCGTCACGCTGACCGCCCTGACGGCGGTCGTGATCGGCCTGACCGTTCCCGCCGGTCTGCCGTCGGACGACCCCCTTCCCCCGGCCGCGCGCTTCGGCATCGCCCTGGTCGCGTTCGCGCTCGCCCAGCTGGCCCGGCTGCGGTTCCGCACCGCCACCGGCATGGTCAGCATCACCTGGGGCGAGGCCGCGCTGATCGTCTGCCTCTACCTCGTGCCGGCCGGGTGGCTGCCCGCCGCCGCGCTGCTCGGTTCCGGCCTGGCCTGGACGGGCATGTCGCTGGCCGTCGACCGCCGGCCGCCGCTCGAGGTGCTCCGGATAGCCGCCTCGCTGACCGCCGCCACCGCGCTCGCCGTGGCGGTCGCCACCGCGCTCGGCGCGCCGCTGCTGGCCGCGCCCACCCCCGGGCTCGCACTCGCCCTGATCGCCGGCTCGGTGAGCTACCTGCTCGCCACCGCCTGCCTCGGCGGCGCCACGCTGGCGCTGCGGCACGGCGTCGCCATCGGCCCGCCGGTGCTCGCCGCGCTCCGCGGCAAGCTGCTGATGTTCGTCGGCAACGTGGCGGTCGGCCTGGTCGTGGTCGCCCTGGTGGAGATCGACGCCCGCTGGCTGCTGCTGCTCCCGCCCCCGCTCTGGCTGCTCCAGCAGACCTACCGGCACCGGCTCCGGGCCGACCAGGAGCGCCGCGACTGGCGGGCGTTCGCCGAGGCGACCGCCGCGCTCAACCAGCTCGACGAGCGCGGGGTGGCCACCGCCGCGGTGACCGGCGCGCTGACCCTCTTCGGCGCCGAACTGGTCGACGTCGACGTGGCGCGAGGCGACGGCCGCTGGCGCCGGTACCGGGGGGACGCCTCCGGGCAGGTGCGCGACCGCGAGGTCGGCCCGCCCGCTCGGCCGGCCACCGCCGAGCACGAACTGGCCCGGGCGCTGACCGTCGGCGACGTCGAGGTCGGCGAGCTGCGGGTCCGCTTCCCCGCCTCGGCACCGCCGAGCGCCCGCGAGCGGGACGCCGTGGCCGCCTTCTCCGACGCGCTCGCCGCCGCGCTGCACGACGCGGCCACCCACCGCGAGCTGCGGCTGGTCAGCGCGCGGTCGTCGTACGAGGCGGTGCACGACGCGCTGACCGGGCTGGTGAACCGGGCGGCCATGCTCAGCAAGGGCGACCAGGCGCTGCGGCAGCTCGCCCACGACCACCCGGTGGCGCTGCTGCTGCTCGACATCAACCAGTTCAAAGAGGTCAACGACACCCTCGGGCACGCCGCCGGGGACCAGTTGCTGCGGCTCACCGCCAACCGGCTCGGCGCCCTCGCCCGCCCGGGCGATTTGCTGGGGCGCCTCGGCGGGGACGAGTTCGCCCTGCTGCTGACGTCGGTCCCGGTGATCGGCGACCGCACCGCCCCGATGGCGTACGCGCTGCGTCAGGCCCGGGAGATCGCCGAGCGGCTGGCCGCCCCGACCGAGGTGGCCGGGGTGCGGATGTCCGTCGAGGTGTCGGTGGGGGTGGTGGTGGCCGGGGCGGGCACCGCCGACCTGACCGAACTGCTGCGCCGGGCCGACATCGCCATGTACCAGGCCAAGGAGGGCGGCGGCAGCGTCGCCGCGTACGACAGCTCCCGGGACGCCGCGAGCACCGACCAGCTGGCGCTGCTCGCCGAGCTGCGGGAGGCGTTGCAGGTCGACGACCAGCTGGTGCTGGCCCTGCAACCGGCGGTCGACCTGGCCACCGGCGCCCCGACCGGGGTGGAGGCGCTGATCCGGTGGCGGCACCCGCGGCGCGGCTGGCTCGGCCCGGTCGACTTCATCCGCCCGGTGGAGAACAGCGAGCAGCTCGGCGCCTTCACCCGGTACGTGCTGGACAAGGCGCTCGCGGTGGCCGCCGGCTGGGCCCGGGACGGCCTCGACGTGCCGATCTCGGTGAACCTCTCCGCCCGGAGCCTGCTCGACCCCCGCCTGCCGGCCGAGATCGCCGACGCGCTGCGTCGTCACCAGGTGCCGCCGCAGCGGCTGGTCCTGGAGATCACCGAGACGGTGGTGATGAGCGAGCTGGAGGTGATCGACGAGGTGCTCGCCACGGTCCGCGCGATGGGCGTGCAGCTCGCTGTCGACGACTTCGGCACCGGCTTCTCGTCGCTGACCTTCCTGACCCGGATCGCGGTGGACGAGCTGAAGGTGGACCGCTCGTTCGTGATCCGGATGGCCGAGTCGCCGGAGGCCGCGGCGATCGTCCGCACCACCGTCGGGCTCGCCCAGGAGCTGGGGCTGCGGGTGGTCGCGGAGGGCGTGGAGACCGCCGAGCAGCGGCTCGCCCTGGCCGAGCTGGGCTGCACCGCCGCGCAGGGCTACCACTTCTTCAAGCCGATGCCGGCCGACAAGATCAGCGCCGTGCTCGGCACGCTGCGCGAGTCCGCCGAGTCGAACGTCTTCCCGCTCCGCGCCGACGGCGCCTCCTGACCACCGGTCCCTCGTCGCCCCGGTCCGCAGCGCCCTCTCTCGTCCGGCCCTGGGGCGCCCTCCGTCGCGACGTGCGGCGTGTCGGGGTGTCCGGGCGGCGGGATACCCCGACACACCGCGAGTCGGGACCGGGCCGCGAACCGGGCCCGGCCCAGGGTCAGGCGCGGGGGAGGACCTCGCCGACGACGGCCGGTAGTGCCGCCCAGTCGGCGGAGGCGATGCTGGCGTGCGCCGCCGCGAGTTGGGCGACGCGCGCCCTCGCGGCGTCCGGGTCGGTGTTCCCCACCGCCGGGGGCACGTTCTGCGCGTCGGTCATCACCAGCAGGTAGTGGTTGGCGGCGTACCAGGAGGTGTCGATGGTGCCGTTGACGTACGCGCTCGCGTCGCCGTCGAAGACCACGAACCACGGCCGCAGGCCGACCTCGCTGTAGCGGGTGCGGGGGTCGCCGGCCTGGGCGTTGTGCACGGCCGGGAAGGCCTGCGCCCGGGCCAGGGTGCCGGCCGACGCCAGCGCGGCCAGGTGGCGGGCGTACTCGACGTCGGTGCGGAGCGTGTCGGTGGGGTTGCCCTCCTCGACCGTGCCCGGGATCAGCTCGACGAGCACCTTCCCGGCGAGCTCTCGGCGGGTCGGCCAGGCGTCGGCCCGGGCGGCGGCGTCCAGCGAGGCGTACCCGCCGCGCAGGTCGGCCGGGCGGAAGACGCGGTCGCCGAGCCGGGCGGCGAGCAGCGCGTCGAGCTGGGCCGGTCCCTGCCCGGTACGGGAGCTGAAGCCGGTCTTCAGCTCCAGCTTGAGCTGCAGCGGCCCGGCGTCGGGGTGAGCGCCCAGCCAGAGCCGGATGTCGTCCAGGCAGTGTTCCAGGTTCTTGTTCCGGGTGCCGGTGTAGAGCTGTGCGGCGCTGGTGGCGGCGACGCAGTTGTTGTCGTTGCCGAGCGGGTTGGAGTGGCTGACCCGCCACTGGCGCGTGAACACGTCCGGCCAGACGTCCAGCTCGATCATCCCGGGCCGGGCGTCGAGCGCCTGCGCCAGGTAGGTGTAGGTGCCGCGTTCGTACGCGTTGTGGGTGCCGACGGCCGTGGTCCCCGAGATCCGGGTGCCGGGGTCGACGGCCGCGGCGGCGGGGTGTCCGGTGAGGACCACCGCGAGCACCGCGACCGAGGTGAGTGCCGACAGACGACGGGATCCGCGCATGCGTGCCTCCTCGCGAGGCCGGCGACGATCGCCGGCATGCACAGATATAAATAGATGAAGGTGAACTAGGGAAGGCCCCACGATTGCCGTCGGTCCGACCGGCGCGGTCCCGTCCGGCTGGATATGGTCGTCAGGTGAACCGACTCGCCGATGCGACCTCGCCGTACCTGCTCCAGCACGCCGACAACCCGGTCGACTGGTGGCCCTGGTGCGCGGAAGCCTTCGCCGAGGCGAAGCGGCGCGACGTGCCGGTGCTGATCTCGGTGGGCTACGCGGCCTGCCACTGGTGTCACGTGATGGCGCACGAGTCGTTCGAGAACGAGCAGGTCGGCGCGCTGGTCAACGACGACTTCGTGGCGATCAAGGTGGACCGGGAGGAGCGGCCGGACGTCGACGCCGTCTACATGACCGCCACCCAGGCGATGACCGGGCAGGGCGGCTGGCCGATGACGGTCTTCGCCACGCCCGACGGCACCCCGTTCTTCTGTGGCACCTACTTCCCCCGGGCGAACTTCGTCCGGCTGCTCGAGTCCGTCGCCACCGCGTGGCGCGACCAGCGCGAGGCGGTGCTGCGCCAGGGCGCCGCCGTGGTCGAGGCGATCGGCGGCGCCCAGGCCGTCGGCGGACCGACCGCCCCGCTCACCGCCGAACTGCTCGACGCCGCCGCCGACCAGCTCTCCCGGGAGTACGACGCGACGAACGGCGGCTTCGGCGGGGCGCCGAAGTTCCCGCCGCACATGAACCTGCTCTTCCTGGTGCGCCACCACCGGCGCACCGGTTCCGCGCGGAGCCTGGAGATCGCCCGGCACACCGCCGAGGCGATGGCCCGGGGCGGCATCCACGACCAGCTCGCGGGCGGCTTCGCCCGCTATTCGGTGGACGCGCACTGGACCGTGCCGCACTTCGAGAAGATGCTCTACGACAACGCGCTGCTGCTGCGCTGCTACACCGAACTGTGGCGGCTCACCGGGGACCGGCTGGCCCGGCGGGTGGCCCGGGACACCGCCCGGTTCCTCGCCGACGAGCTGCACCGGCCGGGGGAGGGGTTCGCCTCCGCGCTCGACGCCGACACCGAGGGCGTCGAGGGGCTCACCTACGCCTGGACCCCGGCGCAGCTGGTGGAGGCGCTCGGCGAGGAGGACGGCCGGTGGGCCGCCGACCTGTTCGAGGTGACCGAGGCGGGCACCTTCGAGCACGGCACGAGCGTGCTGCGGCTGGCCCGCGACGTGGACGACGCCGACCCGGAGATCCGCAACCGCTGGCGGGACGTCGTCGGCCGGCTGCTGGCCGCCCGCGACGCCCGTCCCCAGCCGGCCCGCGACGACAAGGTGGTGGCCGCCTGGAACGGCCTGGCGATCACCGCCATCGCCGAGTTCCTCCGCGTCGCCGCCCTGTACGCCTCGCCGGACGACGAGGACGTGAACCTGATGGAGGGCGTCACCATCGTCGCCGACGGCGCGATGCGGGACGCCGCCGAGCACCTGGCCGCCGTGCACGTCGTGGACGGGCGGCTGCGCCGGGCGTCGCGCGACAAGGTGGTGGGCGAGCCGGCCGGCGTGCTGGAGGACTACGGCTGCGTGGCCGAGGCGTTCTGCGCCATGCACCAGCTCACCGGCGAGGGGCGCTGGCTGGAGCTGGCCGGTGGGCTGCTGGACATCGCGCTGGCCCGGTTCGCCGCCCCGGGCGGCGGCTTCTACGACACGGCCGACGACGCGGAGCAGCTGGTCGCCCGGCCGGCCGACCCGACCGACAACGCCACCCCGTCGGGGCGCTCGGCGATCGTGGCGGCGCTGGTGGCGTACGCGGCGCTGACCGGCGAGAGCCGCTACCGGGAGGCGGCGGAGGCGGCCCTGGCCACCGTCGCGCCGATCGTCGGGCGGCACGCCCGGTTCACCGGCTACGCGGCGGCGGTGGGGGAGGCGCTGCTCTCCGGGCCGTACGAGATCGCAGTCGCCACCGACGACCCGGCGGGTGACCCGCTGGTGGCCGCCGCGGTGCGGCACGCCCCGCCCGGCGCGGTGGTGGTGGCCGGCCGGCCCGACCAGCCGGGGGTGCCACTGCTGGCGGAGCGACCGCTGGTCGACGGGCGGCCCACCGCGTACGTCTGCCGGGGTTTCGTCTGCCAGCGGCCGGTGACCTCGGTCGACGACCTGGTCGCCCAGCTCGGCTGAGGTCCGCCGGCCTGCCGGCGTGGATCCGGGGGGCCTGCGCCCCTCGCGGCGAGCGCCGGTGGCCGCCCGGATAGGCTGGCGGCGCTATGGATTCCCGTACCGGTCTCCCCGTCGTCGGCATGGTGGGCGGGGGCCAGCTGGCCCGGATGACCCACCAGGCCGCCATCGCCCTCGGCCAGTCACTGCGTGTGCTGGCGCTCGCCCCGGACGACGGCGCGGCCCTGGTCGCCGCCGACGTCCAGTACGGCGACCACACCGACCTCTCCGCGCTGCGTACCTTCGCCAAGGGCTGCGACGTGGTCACCTTCGACCACGAGCACGTGCCCACCGAGCACATCCGTGCCCTCGCCGCCGAGGGCGTGAAGCTCTTCCCGGCCGCCGACGCCCTGCTGCACGCGCAGGACAAGCGGATCATGCGGGAGCGCCTCGGTGCGCTGGGCGCCCCGAACCCGGCCTGGCGGCCGGTGGCCGAGCCCGCCGACCTGGTCGACTTCGGTGCCGAGCAGGGCTGGCCGGTGGTGCTCAAGGCCGCCCGCGGCGGGTACGACGGCCGGGGCGTCTGGATGGTCGACGGCGCCACCCAAGCCGCGGAGCTGGCCGCGACGCTGCTCGCCGGCGGCACCTCCCTGATCGTCGAGGAGCGGGTGAAGCTGCGCCGGGAGCTGGCCGTGCAGGTGGCCCGCTCGCCGTTCGGGCAGGTCGCTGCGTACCCGGTGGTGGAGACCGTGCAGCGGGACGGCATCTGCGTCGAGGTGCTCGCCCCGGCCCCCGACCTGCCGGAGGAGCTGGCGCTCGCCGCCCAGCAGCTCGCCATCGACCTGGCCACCGCGCTCGACGTGGTCGGCCTGCTGGCGGTGGAGCTGTTCCAGACCGACGCCGGGCTGGTCGTCAACGAGCTGGCCATGCGGCCGCACAACTCCGGGCACTGGACCATCGAGGGCGCGCGCACCTCGCAGTTCGAGCAGCACCTGCGGGCCGTGCTCGACTACCCGATGGGCGACACCTCGCTGACCGCGCCGGTGGTGGTGATGGCGAACGTCCTCGGCGGTGAGCCGGGCGGGATCTCCATCGACGAGCGGCTGCACCACCTCTTCGCCGCCGAGCCGGGCGCCAAGGTCCACCTGTACGGCAAGCAGGTGCGGCCGGGCCGGAAGATCGGGCACGTCACGGTGCTCGGCGACGACCTGGACGACGTACGAGCGCGGGCGGCGCGGGCCGCCCGTTGGCTGCGCGAGGGGCAGGCATGAGCACAGTCGGGCTGATCATGGGCAGCGACTCGGACTGGCCGGTCATGAAGGCCGCCGCCGAGGCGCTGGACGAGTTCGAGGTCTCCTACGAGGTCGGCGTCGTCTCCGCGCACCGCACCCCGGTCAAGATGATCGAGTACGGCCGCTCCGCCGCCGACCGGGGCGTCAAGGTGATCATCGCAGGGGCGGGCGGCGCGGCCCACCTGCCCGGCATGGTCGCCTCGGTGACCCCGCTGCCGGTGATCGGCGTGCCGGTGCCGCTGAAGCACCTCGACGGGATGGACTCCCTGCTCTCCATCGTGCAGATGCCGGCCGGAGTGCCGGTCGCCACGGTGTCGATCGGCAATGCCCGCAACGCCGGGCTGCTCGCCGTCCGTATCCTCGCCGCCGCGGACCCGGCGCTGCTGAAGCGGATGGCGGCCTTCCAGGCGAGCCTGGAGGAGATGGTGGCCGGCAAGGAAGCCGCCCTCCGAGCCTCCCTCGCCTGACCGCTCCACACCACGACGACGCTCACCGTCGGTGATCCCCCGGCGGCATCACGCAGCGTGTCGGCTCTGGTGCCCCCGGATCCCATGTCTTCTCCCTTTGCTCTGCTGCCTCATAGGCGACACCGCCGTGAACAGCCGGAACGCGATACGCCTCGGCGTCGACCACTCGACGGCTCGTCACTCGGCGTGAGTGGTGCGTGGAGGGCAGCAGAGCAAAGGGCGTGCAGGACGGGGTTCAACCCGGGGTTGATGTCACTGCTGGTAGCCGCAACTGCTGCTCACCTCGAAGATCGACCGGGCTGCCCGGCGGCGACCGGCGAACGGGAGAAGGGCGCTGGCTGGATCCTGGCCGAGACGAGCGCTCCGCACCGGGCTCAACCACCAGCTCCCCGTCCGCGACCAACCCGCACGCCGCCCGGGACCAAAGCGGCCATCCCGCACGCCGCCCCGGACCAACGCGACCACCCCGCACGCTCTGCGCAACAAGGCACTCACGCCACAGGGACCCTCCGAATCACCGCATGCCGCGTAGCGCGGTCTGCAACCGCTCCTGGGCGCGACGCCGGCGCTCGTTGCTCGCCCCCAGCACCAGCAGCACCACGCCGACCGGAATCAGTACCAGCCACGGGCCCAGGCTGAACAGCGCGTGCACCGCGGCGATCGCGGTCACCGCGGCGCCGACGATCACGGGTGCCTGCTGCCGGCTCGTCGTGCCGAAGATCAGCACCGCGACCGCGCCGAGCAGCAGCAGTACCTGCCGCAGCATGCTGGCCTCGGTCGCCAGCACGATCGCCAGGGTCGGCACGAACGCGGTGACCAGCGCCGGTCCGTACGCCACCCAGCTCGACAGGTCCGGCCGGTGCCGCAGCTCCAGCACCCCCACCAGGAGGGCGAGCGCCGCGAACGGCAGTGTGTACGCCTCGGGCAGCGCCACGTCGGCGACCCGCATCAGGATCCACCAGGCGGTGATCTCGCAGGCCACCACGGCCCAGAACAGGATCTGCCGTTCCAGCGGGCGGCGCCCGGGCCGGCTCGCGGCCACCCCGAGCACGGCACCCCAGGCGGCCAGCAGGGCGGCGATGTGCCGGGGCGAGTCGTAGGCCAGGGCCAGGGCGATCAGCGCGGCGGCGTACCCGCTCCACTCCACGGTGGCCGCCTCGCGCAGCGCCTCGGGCCGGCGCAGCCTCGGCAGGGTCGCCGCGAAGACCTGCAACGCCGCGCCGACCGCCAGCACCCCGAACGCCGACCAGACGGCGGCGAACCCGGCGACCAGCCCGGCGGTGAGCACGAAGAGCTGCGCCATCAGCGAGGCGAAGAGCCAGCCGAGGATGCGCGCCCGCTGGGTGGTGCCGAAGAGCGCGGCGACGGTGCCGACGCCCACCGCCCCGCCCAGCGTGAACAGGGTCAGGCTCTGGGTGCCGAGGCTGCCGGCCAGCCCGGCGCCGCCGCCGGCCAGCCCGATCACGAAGACCAGCACCCGGGTCACCCGCAGCGACCGGGCCCGCTCGGCCAGCGGCGGCGGTGGGGTCAGGGCCAGCCCGAGCATCGAGATGGTGAAGACCGCGAGCGCCGCCAGGGCGCTCTCCGGCCAGGCGTGGCCGAGCGCCACCGGGGTGATCAGCAGGGTCACCGCCAGCCCCGGCAGGACCACCGGAACCGCCCGGGAGCGCCGCCCGCCGCTGAGCCCGGTGGCCGCCAGCGCGGCGGTCGCGGTGAGCAGCAGCGCGGTCAGCACGTGGGTGGCGTCCACCGCCTCCGGCGGCGGGGTGAGTAGCTCCGGCGGGGGCCCCTGCCAGATCCGGGAGAGCATCCGGTGCGGCTCCACCAGGGCGATGTAGAGCAGCGGCGCGAGCGAGGCCAGGGCCAGCATCGTCGGCAGCGCCGCCGCGGCGAACGCGCCGACGGCCGGGCTGACCCGCCAGCGGCGTGTGGTGCCGTCGTCCGGCAACCGGCGCAGCGCGCCGTCCAGCAGCACGGCCCACCGGCGGACCGGCTGGGCCGAGCCGACCGGCGGGACGGTGGCCGCCCGGACCAGTTCGGCGAGCACCCCGAGCAGCGCCGCCGCGGCGGCGTACACCCCGGAGGGGAGGTGGGCGAAGATGGCGGCCAGCGCGCTGACCGTCGCGCCGCCGACGATCGCCGCGCTCGCGTACGGCAGGTACTGCGGCACCTGGCGGCGGACCGCGGCGACCCCGGCCAGCCCGATGCTGGACGCCGCCAGCGCTGCGGTCAGCACCACCTGGGCCGAGTGACCGAACTCGGCGGCCAGCGCGGCCACCGCGCCCGGCAGCGCCAGCAGGGCGGCGCCCGCCGCCGCGCCGCCGATCCGCACCAGGTGCGGCGGCATCCCCTCGGTCTCCACGTCCTCCACCAGCGACGGGGCGAGCCCTCGGGCCAGCGCCGCGACCACCAGGCCGATCAGCGCGATGGCGCCCAGCGCCAGCGCGGTGGTCCATGGGCGGACCAGCCCGGCCGCCGCCGCGTGCAGCGCCACCGCACCGGCCACGACCGCCCGGGACAGCCCCGCGCGTGGGTCGGCCGAGGCCACTGCGGCCATCCCGAAGACCGTGGCGACCATCGTCCCGACCAGCACCGGCGACCACCAGGGCAGGTCGAAGGCGGCCGGGGCGCCGACGGTGGCGAGCACGGCCGCAGCACCGGCGATGTCGTACTTCCAGGGCGGCGGGAGCAGGATCCCGGCCGCGGTGCCGAGCAGCGCCAGCGCCACTGGGGCCTGCCAGGTGCTTCCGCCTGTCGGGGCGGCCGGCCAGCCGGCGAGGTCGCCGGCCCAGATCGGGCCGGGCGTGGCGAGCACGCCGACCCCGCCGCGCAGGGCAGACCAGCCGGCGAGCAGGCCGATCAGGATGCCGCCGACGGCGATCCCGAGCACCGGGCCGCGGCGCCACTCCTCGGGCATCGCCCGGGCGGCGACGGCGACCAGCAGCACCAGCGCGGCGGCCACCGCGAGCTGGCCGCCGGCGGAGATCACCGCGGCGATCCGGGCCAGCGTGGCGATCAGCGCGGCGGTGACCGCCGCGGCGGCCAGGTCGGAGCCGTCGAGGGCGAGGTCGGACCGGCGACCGGCGTCGATCCGGGGGGCGAGCAGGAGCAGCACGGTGGCGACCAGCAGCAGCCCGCCCACCCAGGCGTCGGCGGCGGTGGTGCCGGGGGCGCCGAAGGCGGCGGCGACGACCGCGAGCGCGCCGAGCGCCGTGCCCGCCGCGTGCGGCAGGGCGATGTGCCGCTGGGAGACCTGCACCATGGCCGCGTAGCCGAGCGTGACGCAGACGGCGAGGAAGCCGGAGGCCAGGATCGGGACGGTCAGCTCGCGCAGCATCGCCGGGGTCGGGGCGGGTACGGCCGGTTCGGTGGCGGCGACGAAGGCGGCCACCGCGCCCGGCAGCGCGAAGGACGCCCCGCCGGCCGCCCAGCCGGAGAGCGTGTCGGCCGCCGCCGGGGTGATCCGCACCCGGGGTGCGAGCGCGACCAGCACCCCCGCCACGACCAGGGTGACCAGCGCTGCGGCCGTCAGCGCGGGCCGGCTCAGCGCGGCCCCGGCGCCGATCACGCCGACCACCGTCGCGGTGACGGCGTGCGCCAGCGCGGCCCGGCTGGTGCCGGCGGAGAGGCCGAGCACCCCGATACCGACCGCCGCGAGCACCATCGGCCACGGCGCGGCCGCCCAGCCGAGGCCGAGGGAGGCCGGCACGGCGAGCGCGGTCAGCCCCGCGCCGACCACCGCGAACTCGCGGCGGATCTCCGGCGGCAGGGCGAGCACCGCTGCCACGGTCAGCAGCAGGGCGCTCGCGGCGAGCTGCCAGGCCGCCGGGCCGACCGCCGCGGCCAGCTCAGCGGGGAACCGGGTCAGGTCGGCCGACCAGGCCGGGAGGGCCGCGCGGGCCGGGGCCAGGCCGGCGCGCAGGGCGCCGCCGGCGACCACCACCCCGCTGACCGTGAGCGCCGCCGCGGCGGCGAACTGCGGCCCGCGCCGGGCCGCCTCCGGTACGGCCCGCACGGCCAGCCCGGTGAGCGTGATGACGGCGGCGATCAGCAGCAGCGCGCGACCGGGATAGGCGACCGAGGCGACCCGGCCCAGCGCCCCGATCACGGCCAGCGTCATGATGCCGGCGGCCACGTCGGGCAGTGGCGGTCGCCGCAGCACCAGCGCCCCGGCCAGAGCCACCGCGGCGGCCAGTAGCAGCGCCGCGCCGGCCACCGTGGCCGCCGGTACGGTGGCCGCCCGCAGCAGCGCGGTGACCGCGTACGCCAGGGCGAGCGCCACCGCCGCGGCGTGCAGCCCCCAGGTCACCTGGGGCAGCCACGGCACCGGCCGGACGATCTCCTCCGGCGCCGGGGCGGCCGTGGCGCCGAGCACCTCACCGGCCTCCTCGGGCGCCGCCTCGGGCCGGCCCTCACCGGCGGTGCGCTGCCGGGGCGCGGTCGGCGGGGCCGGTGCGTCGACCGGCAGGTCGCGGCGGATCGGGCGTTCCACCAGCAACGACGAGCGGGCCAGCCAGAGGTCGAGCACGGCGACGAGGGTCAGCGCGAGCGCCCACCCGCCGGGGCCGGTGATCCGGTCGTACGCCAGCAGTGGCACCACGGGCTGGGCGGCGAGCACGGCGGCGAAGCGGGGTGCGCGCAGGCCGGTGCCCCGGGCGTACCCGAGGGCGACTGCGGCGGTCACCGCGAAGATCACCCCGGAGAAGACCGCGCCGGAGGCCCCGCCGCCGCCGATCCGGTCCACCGCCCAGAGCGCGTACCCGGCCAGCGGCACCAGCAGCAGGCCGACCGCGGCGATCGTCTCGGCGGTCGAGGTGAGCCCGCGCCGGGCCAGCACCGGCGGGGCGAGCAGCAGCAGCACGGTGGCGATCAGCAGGATGCCGAGCCGGGCCAGGGCGTCCATCGAGCTGGTCGCGACGGCGGCGAAGACCACCGCGGCCACGGCCAGCAGCAGCGCGCCCAGCCCGAGCGGGATGTTCTGCACCTCCCGGGAGGACGCCTCCGGCGGGTGCTCCGGGTCGTCGGCGTCCAGCCAGGAGGCGGTGGCGCGCGGGGGCGGCGGTGGGCCGTCGTCCGACCCGGGCGGCGCGGCGCCCTGCCGGGGCACCCGGGGCGGCGCCCCGGTGGCAGCGGTCGGCGGCCGGCGGCCCGGCTTGCGGCGCAGCACCCGGCGCGGCCGGGTGGCCTGCTTGAGCCGCTCCTCCCCGGCGTGGGTGAGGATGTCGCGCTGGAAGAGGGCGGCCTGCATCTTGGCGGCGATCTGCCGCTGTTCGGCGAGGATGGCCGCCTCGCGGGCCTTCATCTCCGCGATGGACCGCTCGACCTCCGCCAGGTGCTCGCGCCACTGCGGCTGCTCGGCACCGCAGTGCGGGCAACTGGCGGCCGGCTGTATCTGCCGCCCGCACGAGGAGCACTGAAAGCTCTCCACGACACCCCTCCACCCGGCCGGCCCGCACTGTGGACCTCCAGTGTCGAGCATGCCCTGCCCCGGCGCGGATTTCGACACCTGGCGCTGGCGATTCGGCACGATGCAGAGCGCCGGCCGGGAAGCGGTGCTTCCCGGCCGGCGCGTCGGTGCGTAACCGTCAGGGGCGGCCCATGCCGCGGTACTCCCAGCCGGCCTGCGTCCACAGTGTGGAGTCGAGGCAGTTGCGCCCGTCGACCACCTTGCGCCCGGCGGCCAGCTCGCCGAGGACGACCGGGTCGGCGTTGCGGAAGTCGGCCCACTCGGTGAGCACGCAGACCAGGTTGGCGCCGGTCACCGCGTCGTTCATGCTGGCCTCGTAGGTCAGCTCGGGGGCGACCCGGCGGGCGTTCTCGGTGCCCTGCGGGTCGTACACGTGCACGTCCGCGCCGGACTTGGCCAGCAGGGCGGCGACGGCGAGCGCCGGGGCGTCGCGGACGTCGTCGGTGTTGGGCTTGAAGGTGGCGCCCAGCACCGCGATGCGGGTGCCGGAGAAGTCCGGGCCGGCCGGGCCGGAGCGGCGGCCGAGCAGGTCGGCGGCGAGCTGGAGGACCCGGGTACGGCGACGGAGGTTGATCAGGTCCACCTCGTGCAGGAAGCGCAGCGCCTCGCCGGCGCCCAGCTCCTGCGCCCGGGCCTGGAAGGCGCGGATGTCCTTGGGCAGGCAGGCACCGCCGAAGCCGAGGCCGGCCTGGAGGAACCGGTTGCCGATGCGCGGGTCGTACCCGATGGCCCGGGCCAGCTGGGTGACGTCGCCGCCGGAGGCCTCGCAGACCTCGGCCATCGCGTTGATGAAGGAGATCTTGGTGGCCAGGAAGGCGTTCGCGGCGACCTTGACGAGCTCGGCGGTGGCGAAGTCGGTGACCACCAGGGGCACCTCGCGGTCCTCGGTGGCGGCCAGGTCGAAGACGCCCTTGTGGGCGGCGTAGAGCATGCCGTTGGCCCACTCGGTCTTGACGCCGACCACGATCCGGTTGGGGCGCAGCACGTCGTCGACGGCGAAGCCCTCCTGGAGGAACTCGGGGCTCCAGGCCACCTCGACGCCCAGGTCGGTGGGGGTGTGCTTGCCGACCAGCTGCTCCACCCACTCGGCGGTGCCGACCGGGACGGTGGACTTGCCGACGATCAGCGCCTTGCGGGTCAGGTGCTGGGCCAGGCTGGTCACCGACGCCTCGACGTAGGACAGGTCGGCGCCCATCCCGTCGGCGCGCTGCGGGGTGCCCACGCAGATGAAGTGCACGTCGCCGAAGTCGGCGACCTCGGAGATGTCGGTGCTGAATCGCAGCCGGCCGGCGCTCAGGTTGCGCCGGAGCAGCTCGTCCAGGCCCGGCTCGTGGATCGGCACCTCGCCCGCGTTCAGCTTGGCGATCTTGTCGGCGTCGACGTCGAAACCGAGGACCTCGTAGCCCAGCTCGGCGTAGCAGATGGCGTACGTCGCGCCGAGGTAGCCGGTGCCCAGGAAGGTCACCCGGGGCCGGGGCGCACCCGAGGGCGGCGTCACCGGGGTGATGGCCGGCACCGGCTGGATGTTCGGGTACGGGATCGTCACGCCTGTCTTCTCCGCTCGCACTGGCGGCGCTTCGCTGCGTCGCGTTCGGCTTGGGGCGCCATGGCCGGGCACCGAGGGACTTTGTCGTCTTGTGTGAGGGTAGTTGTGCCGTGTCGACGCCTGTCGTGCGCGAGCCTACCCGCCGGTAAGGTCCGGCCGGACCTGGTGGCTATCCTTCAGTCTGCGGCAGTCGGCGGCCTCCGGACGCCACAGACTGCGCATGATAGCGGTGAAAGGGGAGGGCCGACATGGCCGCAGAGCAGTCGTTCGACGTCTACCGGTTGCCCGATGAGCACGAGGCGATCCGGGAGGCGGTCCGTGAGGTCTGTGACGCGAAGGTGGCCCCCAACGCCGCCGAGGCGGACGAGACCGGCGAGTTCCCGAAGGCGTCCTACGACGCGCTGCGGGCTGCGGACTTTCACGCCCCGCACATCCCGGTCGAGTACGGCGGCGCCGGCGCGGACGCGCTGGCCACGGCCATCGTGATCGAGGAGGTGGCGCGGGCCTGTGCCTCGTCGTCGCTGATCCCGGCGGTCAACAAGCTCGGCACCATGCCGCTGATCCTGGCCGGCTCCGAGGAGCTGAAGCAGAAGTACCTGAGCCGGGTCGCCACCGGCGACGCGATGTTCTCGTACTGCCTCTCGGAGCCGGAGGCGGGCAGCGACGCCGCCTCGATGACCACCAAGGCGGTCCGGGACGGCGACCACTGGGTGCTCAACGGGGTGAAGCGTTGGATCACCAACGCGGGCGTCTCCGAGTACTACACGGTCTTCGCTGTGACCGATCCCACAGCCCGCTCGCGGGGCATCTCCGCGTTCGTGGTGGAGAAGGCCGACGCCGGGGTCAGCTTCGGCGCGCCGGAGAAGAAGCTCGGCATCAAGGGCTCCCCGACCCGCGAGGTCTACCTGGACAACGTCCGGATCCCGGCCGACCGCATGATCGGCGCCGAGGGCACCGGCTTCGCCACCGCGATGCGCACCCTGGACCACACCCGGGTCACCATCGCCGCGCAGGCCGTCGGCATCGCCCAGGGCGCGCTCGACTACGCCAAGGGGTACGTCGCCGAGCGCAAGCAGTTCGGCAAGCCGGTCGCCGACTTCCAGGGCATCCAGTTCATGCTCGCCGACATGGGCATGAAGCTGGAGGCGGCCCGGCAGCTGACGTACGCGGCGGCGGGCAAGTCCGAGCGCGGCGACGCCGACCTGACCTACTTCGGCGCGGCGGCCAAGTGCTTCGCCTCGGACGCGGCCATGGAGATCACCACCGACGCGGTGCAGCTGCTCGGCGGCTACGGCTACACCCGCGACTACCCGGTCGAGCGGATGATGCGGGACGCCAAGATCACTCAGATCTACGAGGGCACCAACCAGGTGCAGCGGATCGTCATGGCACGCCAGCTCCTGAAGGGCTGACAGGGGCTGCTCCTGCAGCTCGGTACCGAGATGGCCGGGCCCGTCGGCGTGGTCAGCTCCGTACCCGTGCGCCCTGCGCCGGCCGTGGGCCCGGCGCGAACGGATCTTGGACAGTTGCCGTCACAGCGAACGGCAACTGTCCAAGATCCGCGACCGCGGACGTGCGCGTCCGGTGGCCGGTAGGTGCGGTGGCCGGGGCCGGAACCTCACCGCGGCATCTTGTACGTCAGCAGGTTCACCGGGTTGATCGTCGGTGGCCGGCTGAACAGGTCCGCGTTCTCCTGCAGGGCCTGGCCCACCTTGCCGATCAGGTGGGTGTGGCGGTCGTCCTCGCTGTCGAAGCAGTCGAAGATCCGGAACGAGCTCGGCCCGAGCTGCGCGGCGAACCAGACGATGGTGCCCGGCTCCGCCTCCACGAGCTGCTCCGCCTGTCGTAGCAGCTCCGCGACGTCGCCCTCCTTGCCGGGCTTCGCCTCCATCTCCACCAGAAAACCCACCCGCAGCATTCCTTGCTCCGTCCTGTCCGGGTGGGCTCCGGTCCGACGACCTACCTTCCGGGTCGTCCGAGGCTGGGCTCCAGCCTGCTCCCCACCGCTCGACGTCCCTTCCCGGCTGGGCCTGCTCCATGCCTGCCGTCCTCCTCAGGCGGCCCTGTGCCCGACCGGCGCGTCGTGGTGCCGGCACGGCCTAGCGGCGGTAGCGCAGTCCGTCCAGCAGGAGGTCGAGCAGGCGGCTCGCCTGTTCGCGGCGGCCGGGTTCGCTGGTGGCCAGGGCGATGCCGCTGAGGGCGAAGACGACGTCTTCGGCGCTGACGTCCGTGCGTACGGTGCCGCTGGTGGCGGTGGCGGTCAGTAGCGCCTCGACTGCGGAGACGAGCCGGTCGAGGCTTTCGGCGTACGGGTTGACGCCGGAGGCGATGACGGCGTGCAGGGCGTCGGCCATGCCGAACTTGGTGGTGGCGTAATCGAGGAAGCGGTCCATCCAGGCGCGGAGCGCCTGCTCGGGCGGGAGTGCGGCGAGCAGGTCGGGGACGGCGTCGCAGACGACGGTCAGTTCGTTGCGGTAGGCGGCCTCGATGAGGGCTTCCCGGGTGGGGAAGTGCCGATAGAGCGTGCCGATGCCGACGCCGGCGTCCTTGGCGATCGCGTCGAGGGTCACGTCGAGGCCCCGTTCGGTGAACAGCCGCACCGCGGAGGCGAGGAGCAGGTCGCGGTTGCGTCTGGCGTCCGCCCTCAGGGGTCGATCACTGCTTACCGCCATGCGGGTTCCTTTCTGGCCGGGTCGGCGACGTGACCGCCGACTCATTGGCAACCGGAGGATGCTCCGGTTAGGCTCGGTGACGTGAGCGGAGGTTCCTCCGCATCAAGCGTAGCGGTGTGGCCGCCGGTCGCGCCGCCGAGGACAGGAGCAGCATGGACACGCAGAACCGCGTCACCACCCCGTTCCACCGCGAGAGCACCGCCGGTGAGGTCATCGCCGGTGTCGACCTGTCCGGTAAGCGGGCGATCGTCACCGGTGGTGCGTCCGGCATCGGCGTCGAGACCGCTCGGGCCCTGGCGGCCGCGGGCGCCGAGGTGACCCTCGCCGTGCGCAACGTCGAGGCCGGTCGGCGGGTCGCCGCCGAGATCACCGCCGGGACGGGCAACGCCGACATCCGGGTCGCCCCGCTGGACCTGGCCGACCGGGCCACCATCGAGGCGTTCACCGCCGCCTGGCAGGGCCCCCTGCACATCCTGGTCAACAACGCCGGGATCATGGCGCTGCCGCACCTGCAGCGCACCCCCGAGGGCTGGGAGATGCAGTTCGCCACCAACCACCTCGGCCACTTCGCCCTCGCCCTGGGCCTGCACGACGCCCTCGCCGCCGCCGGCGACGCCCGCATCGTCGCGGTCAGCTCCAGCGGCCACCTGCAGTCCCCGGTCGTCTTCGACGACATCCACTACGACCACCGCCCGTACGACGAGTGGTCGGCCTACGGGCAGTCCAAGACCGCCATCGTGCTCTTCGCCGTCGAGGCGACCCGCCGGTGGGCCGCCGACGGCATCACCGCCAACGCCGTCATGCCGGGCGGTATCCGCACCAACCTGCAGCGCCACCAGACCGGCGCCCACGTCGACCCGGCGATCAAGGAAATCTTCGACAACTACCCGTGGCGCACCGTCGAGCAGGGCGCGGCCACCAGCGTGCTGCTCGCCGCGTCCCCTCTGGTGCAGGGCATCGGCGGCCGCTACTTCGAGAACTGCAACGAAGCCAAGCCCGCCGGCTCCACCGACGTCTCCGGCGACGAAGCGGGCGTCGCCGCACACGCCCTCGACCCCCAGGCCGCCGCGCGCCTGTGGGACGCCTCCCTCGAGATGCTCGACCGCCGATAGAGCGGTCGTGCCGGGGGACCCGGTCCGCCTGCCGACTGCCGAGCACGGCCGGCTGGGCGGGCCGCTCCCCCTCCATCAACCACCTGGCGGCGCCGCGACAGGCGCCCCGGTCCACCCCTGCACAGAGAGTTAGGACTCCCATGGACATCAAGAACAAGACCGCCATCGTCGCCGGCGCCACCTCCGGCCTGGGCCTCGCCGTCGCCGAGGAACTCTCCGCTCAGGGCGCCAACGTGGTCATCCTCGGCCGCCGCGGACGACTGGCCCAGGAGATCGCCGGCCGGCTCGACAACGCGCTCGGCCTGGAATGCGACATCGCGGACGCCGACGCGGTGCGGGACGCGTTCGCGCGCACCCTCGAGCGCTTCGGCGCGCTGCACCTCAACGTCAACACCGCGGCCGTCATCGCTCCGGTGCCCGTGGTGCAACCCGACGGGACACCGACCCCCATTGCCGACTTCCAGCGCCTGATCGACATCAACCTCGTCGGCACGTTCAACGTCATGACCAACGCCGTCGCCGCGATCCTGCGCAACGAACCGGACAGCAACGGCGAGCGGGGGGTGGTCATCAACACCTCCTCCATCTCCGCCCACGAGGGACACGCCGGACACGCCGGCTACGCCGCCACCAAGGCGGCCCTGATCGGCATGACCCTGCCCGCCGCCCGGGACCTGCTCGGCAAGGGCGTACGCGTCAACACCATCGTGGCCGGCGGCTTCCGCACCCCCATCCTCGACGGCTACATCGACGACGAGATGGAACGCGGCATCTCCGCCCAGATTCCGAACCCGCAGCGCCTCGGCCACCCCGAGGAGTTCGCCCGGTTCGTCACCCACATGATCAACAACCAGTACTTCAACGCCGCCACGCCGCGCCTCGACGGCGGCTACCGCCTCCCCGTACAGCAGTACTGACCGCGGGCCGAGCTGCTTCTTACGGGTGGCAACGGGAACTCCACGGGCCTGCTGGCGGAGCGACGGACCGCTGAGGAATGACCGGAAGTTAGGACGGATCATGACAGACAGGATGCAGACACCGTTCGGCTTCGCCTCGACCGCGGACGAGGTGCTTGCCGGAGTCGACCTGACCGGCCGGCGCGCGATCGTCACCGGCGGTGCGGCCGGGATCGGGCTCGAGACCGCTCGCGCGCTGGCCCGGGCGGGTGCCGAGGTGGTGCTGGGCGTGCGCCGGATCAGCGCGGGCGAGCAGGCCGCGGCGGACATCGCGGCCGACGTCGGCGCGGAGCGGGTCACCGCCCGCGAGTTGGATCTGGCCGACCAGGCGTCGGTACGCCGGTTCGTCGCCGGGTGGGAGCAGCCGCTGCACATCCTGGTCAACAACGCCGGGATCATGGCGGTGCCGGAGCTGGAACGCACCGCCGAGGGGTGGGAGCTGCAGTTCGCCACGAACTTCATGGGCCACTTCGCGTTGACCGTGGGACTGCACGACGCGTTGGCCGCCGCCGGCGGCGCCCGCGTGGTGTCCGTCAGCTCCAGCGGGAACCTGCTGTCCCCGGTGATCTTCGATGACCTGCACTTCGCGTTCCGGCCGTACGACCCGCTGCTGGCGTACGGGCAGTCGAAGACCGCGGAGGCGCTGCTCGCGGTCGAGGTGACCCGCCGGTGGTCGGGCGACGGCATCCACAGCAACGCGCTGAATCCGGGTGCGATCGCCACCGGCCTGCAGAAGCACATCGGCGGTCTGCGCAGCCCCAAGGAGAAGCACAAGACCCCGCAGCAGGGTGCCGCCACCTCGGTGCTGCTCGCCGCGTCCCCACTTCTGGAGGGCGTGGGTGGCCGCTACTTCGAGGACTGCGCCGAGGCTGCGGTCGTCACCGAGCGTACGGCCGAGTGGGCCGGGGTCGCGCCGTACGCCGTCGACCCCGGCAACGCCGAGCGGCTGTGGGAGGTCGCGTCGGAGCTGGTCGCCGCGGCCGACGGCTGACCCGGCGTACGGATAGGGCGGGCGGGCCGGCACTGCCGGCC
>NZ_JBPQTL010000047.1:0-43078 GCF_051386295.1 Micromonospora sp. URMC 105
GTCCCTGGAGGGTGCCGGCCAGCGGGGCCACGATGCCGGCGGCGGTGATGGTGGCGACGGTGGCGGGGCCGGTCGCGGCGGACGGCGGGCCGGGTGCCGCGCCGCCCACGGCGGCCCGGCCGCCGGCCAACGCGCTGGCCTGGCTGGCCTTTCCCGGCGGGGTCTTCGCGGTCGACGCGGTCGCGCGCACCGTCCGCTACCGGGCCTGCGACCGCGACACCGGCCGGATCGCCGACCCGGGCATGCGGGTCACCGACCGGTCCGCCACCGGCCGGGTCACCGTCGGCGGTACGACCTACCGGTACGAGATCCCGCTGGTCGGCCGGAGCACCGGGGTGCTCGTGCTGTTCCGCCCGCACAGCCGGCCCGACTGGCAGGTCGGCGAGGTGGTCACCGACCCGCTGCCGCCCACCGACCCGGTGGCCGGCCGGGCACTTCTCCCGCTCGCCGGCGAGCTCCGCCGGGTCGTCGACGCCGCCACCGCCAACCCGGCCGGGGCCACCGTCCGCGACCTCTCCGGCCGGTACGGCGACCAGCAGGTCTCGGTCAACGGCACGCTACGCCCGAAGGCGGCCAGCGTGATCAAGCTGTGGATCCTGGTGGAGCTGCTGCGCCGGGTCGACTGCGGGCAGGTGTCGCTGGACGAGGGGGTGCTGGTGACCGCCGCCGACGTGGTCGGCGGTACCGGCCAGTTGCAGTTCGAGCAGATACCGCAGGTGGCGAGCCTGCACAAGCTCGCCGACTACATGATCGAGTACAGCGACAACACGGCCGCGAACGTACTGATCGACCAGCTCGGCGGGTTCGCGCCGATGAACGCGCTGAGCGACTCGATGAACCAGCGGGAGACCGTGCTCGCCCGCAAGATGCTCGACACCGAGGCCGCCGCCCGGGGCGAGGAGAACTACACCAGCCCGGACGACGTCGTCTCGCTGCTCGGCGCGGTCTGGGACGCGAAGATCCTCACCCCGGCCTCCCGCGACCTGATGATCACCTTCATGCGCGAACAGACCCTGAACACCAAGATCCCGGCGGCGCTGCCGCCCGGCACGCCGGTGGCGCACAAGACCGGTGACCTGCCGGACGCCTCGCACGACGTCGGCTACTACCTGGTCCCCGGCGCCGAGACGGCCGTCGCCTTCCTCACCGCCGGCCCGTACGACAGTGGCAGCGAGACCGTGCGCCGGCTCGCCCGCACCGTCTACGACCACGTCGTCGGCGGTCCGTGACCCGACGGCGGCCGGGAGCCGCCACCGTCAGGGGGCTTCGACGCCGGAGATCCGGTACTTGTGCACCTCGGCGCCGAGGATCGCCGCCGCCTGCTCCTCCGCCGGGCCGGAGCCCCGGAAGGCGAGCAACTGGGCGTCGCTGTCCCAGCGCTCGTAGACGTTGATCCGGCCCGGCTCCACCAGGTCGGCGCTGATCGCGAAGTCGATGCAGCCGGGCGCGGAGCGCGCCTGCCGGACGACCTCGGCGCAGGAGGCCAGGTAGGCGTCCCGCCCGTCCGGGTCGACGTAGAGACTGCCGGCGACGATGAGCACGGTGACCTCCGGTGGGCGGTGGGCCTGACAGGCACGATTGTGCCTGTCAGGCCCGACTTTTCCGCCCGCACCGGCTCAGGCGCGGGTGATCGCGTTGGCGTGGATGGCCTCGCTCAGGTACGCCGCCATGCCCGGCGCGATGTTCTCGTAGTGCGCGGTGAACCGCGGGTCCGCCAGGTACATGTCGGCCAGCCCGGTGTGGATCTCGTACGAACAGTCGTAGAACCAGCGGCTGATCGACTGCCGGTGCTCCTCGGCCAGCGCCATCGCCTCCGCCGAGTCCGCCGGCGCCCCGGACGCCATCACCGCGACGAACCGCCGCCCCCAGTCCTCGTTCTCCGCCTTGATCCGCAGCCAGTCCTCCTTGGTGTGGGCGGCGGCGCGCCGGTTCGACTCCCGGTACGCGTCGGTGCCGCCCCAGCGCTGCTCCGCCTCCTCGGCGTGCGCGTCCGGGTCGAAGTCCCCGAAGACCTCGAACCGCTCCTCCGGGGTCAGGTTGATGTTCATCCTTCTCGCCTCCATCGCGAGTTCGATCGCGGTGACCATGTCCTGGAGCTTCCCGATCCGCCCGGTCAGCAGCTCGTGCTGCCGGCGCAGGTGCGCCGCCGGGTCGGCGGCCGGGTCGTCGAGGATCGCCGCGATCTCCTCCAGCGGGAACCCCAGCTCCCGGTAGAACCGGATGTGCTGCAAGCGCTCCAGGTCCGCGTCGTCGTAGCGGCGGTAGCCCGCCGCGGTGCGTCCGCTGGGCGACAGCAGCCCGATCTCGTCGTAGTGGTGCAGCGTCCGGACCGTGACCCGGGCCGCCTTCGCCACCTGTCCCACCGTGTACGCCATGGTGTCCCTCCCTTCCGCGACCAAGGCTCCCGCCTGCCGTTGCGTGAGGGTCAAGCCCGATTCTGCGCGCGTCGTCACACCCCCGCGCCGGAAGTCGGCGGGGCGGGCGGCGGCGGTCAGACCGGGGCGGCGACCGGGCGCAGGTCGGCCAGGCCGCCGGGGCGGCCGTAGCGGTAGCCCTGCCCGTGCACGCAGCCGATCGCGGTGACCGCCGCGTGCTGCTCCTCGGTCTCCACCCCCTCGGCCACCACCGCCAGGTCGAACGCGCCGGCCAGCCGGGTCACCAGCTCCACCGTCGCGTACGCCCGGGCGTCCGTGTCGAGGCGGGAGACGAACGACCGGTCGATCTTCAGGTCGGTGGCGGGAATGCGGTGCAGGTAGCTCAGCGACGAGTAGCCGGTGCCGAAGTCGTCGATGGCGATCCGGATGCCCAGCTCGCGCAGCTGACCCAGCCGCTCCAGCACCGCCTCACTGCCGTCGATCAGCGCCGATTCGGTCAGCTCCAGGGTCAGCGCGCGGGGGGCCAGCCCGGCGCCGGCGGTGGCCGCGGTGACGGTGGCGATCAGGTCGGGCCGGCGCAGGTGGGCGGCGGCGATGTTCACCGCCACGGTGGCCTCCGGCGCCCGCTCCCGCCAGGTGGCGGCGGCCCGGCAGGCCTCGTGGATCACCCAGCGGTCGATCGGCACGATCAGCCCGGTCTCCTCGTCCAGCGGCAGGAACGCGGCCGGCCCGAGCAGCCCCAGCCGGGGGTGCCGCCAGCGGACCAGCGCCTCCGCGCTGCGTACCGCGCCGGTGGCCAGGTCGACGATCGGCTGGTACTCCAGGTGCAGTTGCTGCTCGTCGACCGCGCGGCGCAGGTCGGCGATCAGCTCCGCCCGGGTCACCTCCGACTCGCGCAGCCCCGGGGTGCAGGTCCGGTACGCGGACTTCCCGGCCGCCTTGGCCGCGTACATCGCGATGTCGGCGTCGCGCAGCAGGTCGGTGTGGGAGGCGTGCTGCGGGCCGTACTCGGCGATGCCGATGCTGGCCGACGGGTGCACGCCCACGTCCTCCTCACCGGCCGACGGTTGCAGGGCGGCGAGCAGCCGCTCGGCGAGCCGTTCCGGCGCGACCTCCCCGTCGACCAGCACGGCGAACTCGTCGCCGCCGAGCCGGGCGATGGTGCCGTCGTCGCCGACCGCGTCCCGCGTCCGGTCGGCGATGCTGGTCAGCAGGGTGTCCCCGGTGGCGTGCCCGAACCGGTCGTTGACCTGCTTGAACCCGTCGAGGTCCAGGATCAGGACGGCGACCGGCGGCCCGTCGCGCAGCGCCTGGCGCAGCCGCCGGTTGAACATCAGCCGGTTCGGCAGGCCGGTGAGCTGGTCGGCGTAGGCGAGCCGGCGCAGCCGCGCCACCAGGCGCAGGTTCTCGTTGGCGGCCAGCCCCTGCCGCAGCGCCAGGGCGCCGAGCAGCGTCATCATGCCGATGAAGACCAGGTGTGGAGCCTGCCCCCGTCGCGGTCGGTCGGCCCGGCCGGGTGGACGGCGACGGTGGCCGCTCCGCCGCTGCTCAGGCCCACTCCTCGGCGGGGTCGCCGTCGCTCGCGACGGGCGCGTCGTCGGCGCGGGCAGCCGGCGGACCGCCGTGCGTCCACGGGGTCTCCTCCGGCGCCGGGAACGCCCCGGCCGGCAGGTACGCGTCGGACAGGGTGGTGAAGCAGAGCCGCTCCCCCACCTCCGGCACGCTGCCCGGCGGCGCGGTCAGCCCCCGGCCCATCCCGCCGGAGAGCTCCAGCACCACCTCGGTCTTGCCGTCCGCCGCCGGGATCAGGAAGACCACCTTCGCCTTCTGCGCGGGCCGGGCCGGCGAGTACAGCGTCGCCCCGACCGGTACCCGCACCGGCTCGGTGGTGAGCAGCTGGATCCGGGGCCGCAGCACCGGCCGCTTCCCGGTGTCGTCCACCCGCTTCGGGTCGGCCAGCGTCACGTCGCCGACGAACGCCTCACCGGTCAGCCGGTGCTCGGCCATCACCAGCGGGTCGTCGTAGGCGCGCTGCACCGCGTACGAGGTCAGGGCGCGTTCCAGCCGGTGCAGCCGCTGGGCGGCGGTCACCGCGCCGTCGCGCCGCGGCTGCGGACCGCCACCGGCGTCGACGTGCTCGGCGTGGCCGGTGAAGGCGTCCTTGTCGCCGTCCCAGCGGCCCGCCACCCGGGCCCCGGGCGGCAGGGCCCGCAGCAGCCCGACGCCGCGCCACATCAGCTCCCAGGTGGGCGCCAGCTGGTCGCGCAACAGCCTTTCCAGCTCCGCGTACGCCTCGTCGCGCGCCGCGTCGTCGCCCGCGTCGGCGTACGCGGCGACGGCCGGGGCGAGCACCCGGTTGTCGAACTCCGGGTCGGTGGCCGGGCCGGCGGGCGGACAGACCGCCGGGTCCTCGGCCCGGGCGGCGGCCTGCGCCCCGGTCAGCCCGGCCGGTGGGTCGATCCAGCCGAGCAGCGCCGGCAGGTGCAGGTCCTCCACCACGCTCTGGCCGGTGGCCCAGTGCAGGGTCAGCGCGTCGGTCAGCGCCACCAGCGCCGACGAGCCGGGCTGCTCGGCCCGCTCGGCGAAGAAGGTGAGCCAGCGGCCGAGCAGCGGCACCGACGGGTGCACCGGGTAGTCGCCGTCCGGGCGGCGGAACCGGGTGGAGCGGCCGAACAGCCGCAGGAAGCTGATCCCGGCCGGGTTCGGCACCAGCAGTTGCGGCGCGTCGACGTACCGGTGCCGGACGTCCCGGCCCCGGTCGACCGGCACCGCCTCGGTGACGCTCCGGAACGAGTCGAGGTACGGCAGCACGACGGCGGCCAGTTCGGCGGCGAAGCGGAAGCGCTGGTCCCGGTTGCGGGGCTGCGGCACGATCAGCAGCCGCGCCTCGTCGGGGGCGGTGCCGACCAGCGCTGCCAGGGGCGCGTTCGCCTCACCGGCCATGGCCAGCGGCACCAGCACCAGCGGCCGCTCGGAGAGGTGCAGGTGCCGGACGGTGGCCACCGGCTGGGCCACCCCGGCGGCCAGCGCCTGCGCCTTGGCCAGCGCGCGCAGCGTACTCATGCCGGCCTCCGCACCGGTGCGGCCGGGCAGCGGCGGGCGGGCAGCGTACTCATGCGGGGTGTCCGGCTAGGGCGTCGGCGCGCAACCGGGCGGCGGCCCGCAGCAGCGCGGCGGCCTCCTCCTGCTCGGGCTCGGCAGCGCGTTCGCCGGTCGCCAGCGCCAGCACCTCGGCGACGGTGGCGACGCCGCCCAGGGCCTCCCGGACCGGCCGGCCCAGCGCCGCGGTGTGCCCGCCCGCCTCGTTGCGGCAGAAGTACGCCAGCTCGCAGCTGGCCAGGCACTCCGGCGCGTAGCGGGCCGGCACCCGGCGCAGCCCGGCGGCGAGCGTCACCGGGTCTGCGGTCGGGTCGGCGGTGAAGTCCGCCGGCACGGTGTCGAGCAGGGCGTCGAGCTTCGCCATCCGGTCGAGCTGGCGGCGCAGCACCAGCAGCTGCTTGCGGACGTCGAGCAGGCTGGCCACCGGCCGGTTGCCGAAGTCGCGCGGGCAGATGAGCACCACCTCGTGCGAGACCAGCTCCTCGTCGTGCCCCTCGGCGGCGAGCAGCTCGCGCAGCGCCAGCACGTAGACGGCCGACTGGATGGCGGCGGCGGCGACCTTCGCCGGGTCGGCCTGCCCGTCGACCACCGGGAACGACTTGATCTCCACCACGTGGAACCGGCCGCCGAGCCGGGCGGCGACCAGGTCGGGCTCCAGGTGCACCCGCTGGCCGGCGACCGCCAGGCCGAGCAGCGGATGGTCGAAGAGCGCCGCCTCCGGCCCCTCGGCCGTCAGCGCCCGGCGGGACCGCTCCTGCCGGTCCGGCAGGTCGTCCGCGCCGCCCAGGTCCGTCCAGCTGGCCTGCGCCGGCACCGGTACGCCCAGCCGCTCGGCGACCAGCCGCAGCAGCTCCGCCCCGCCGTCGGCCTTGACCTGCGCCTCGAAGGCGTTGCCGCGGGTGATGGCGAACCGGGACTGCCCGAAGCGGGCCGGGAAGCCGATCGCCTCGGCCAGCCGGGGCTTGTCCACCCCGGCGCCGTCCAGCACCGCCCGCCGGGCGCAGCCCGGGTTGCCGGTGAGCGCGGCGACGGTCCGGGCGTTGTGCCGCTTCGGCGGCAGGTCGCCGCGGATCGCGGCCAGGCGCTGCGCGGTGCTCGTCATGATCCGCCAGGATAGGCGCTCGCCGCCGGTTCGGCCGGGACGCGGGCCCGGCGGACCAGCACGGCGGTCGCCGCCGCGGCGACCAGGGCCACGCCGGCCATCGCCCAGAGCACGGTACGCAGCCCACCGGTGAAGCCCGGGTCGGCGAGCCGGCCGGCGGTGGTGCTGGCCAGCACCGCCCCGACCACCGCGATCGCCACCGTCTCGCTGGCCAGCCGCGCCGTGTTGATCATCCCGGCGCCGGTGGCCGCCCGGTGCGCGGCGACGCTGCCGATCGCCAGCGCGTCGAGCAGGCCGATCGACAGTCCGACCCCGACGCCGATGGTGAGCAGCGGGCCGGCCAGGGCGGCGGTGCCGCTGCCGGGGGCGAGCACGGTGGCCCAAGCGGCGCCCACCGCGACCACCGCCACCGAGGCGACGATCACCGCCGGGGCGGGCACCAGCCGGGTCATGGCTCCGCTGAGCAGCGGCAGCACCAGGGTCGGCGCGGTCAGCAGGATCAGCGTGGCGCCGGCCGCGCCGGGGCTCATCCCGACCACCGTGGTCAGGTACGACGGCAGGTAGACCAGCAGCGGCACCAGCACCGCGACGATGGTGGCCGCCGCCAGGCAGATGCCGAGGAACCGGGGGCTCGCCAGCAGGGCCAGGTCGAACATCGGGTCGGGCCGGCGGCGTTCCACCCGGACGAAGGCCACCAGCAGGGCCACCGCCGCGACGAAGGCCGCCACGATCACCGGGGCGGACCAGCCCAGCTCGGGGCCCTGCACGAAGCCGAAGATGAGCAGCAGCAGCGCGGCGGTGAAGGTGACCGTCCCCGGCCAGTCGATCCGCCCGGCGTGCGGCTGGCGGGACTCGGGCAGCAGCGGGGTGAGCGCCAGCACCACCACGGCGGCCAGGGCCGGCGCGGCGAAGACCGCCCGCCAGCCGAACGCGGAGATCAGCACGCCGGCGATGGAGGGCCCGAAGGCCAGGCCGACGCCGATGGTCGTACCGAAGATGCTGAACACCCGGGCCCGGGCTCGGCCAGGGAAGGCGTGGGCCAGCAGGGCGGAGGCGCTGGTCGCGGCGGCGGCCGCGCCGATGCCGGCCAGCGCGCGCAGCACGTCGAGCAGCACGATGTTCGCGGCGACCGAGGCGAGCAGCCCGGAGCCGGCGAAGATGGCGACCCCGGTGGCGAAGACCCGGCGCCGGCCGAGCAGGTCCGCCAGCGCCCCGGTGGCCAGCATGAAGCTGGCGAAGGTGGCGTTGTAGGCGTTCACCACCCACTGCACGCCGGCCAGGTCGGCGTCGAGGTCCCGCCCGATGTCCGGCAGCGCGACCGACGCGCCGGTCAGCGACACCGGCAGCGAGAGGGTGGACAGCAGGACGGCGACCAGCACGACGGCCGGGTGGTTACGCAAGAATTCTCCCCGTTCGGACGGCGGCCCCAGCCTAGAACGCACCGGTGGGCAGGCATCCGTTACGGGCGGAAGATCACAGGCTCAGCGCTCGGCGGAGCGGTTCCAGGGTGAACGGGGCGAGCGGGCCCCGGCCGGCGGCCGGCGGCGGCGGTGCCGGCGGCGGCCCGGGGTGCAGGGCGGGCGGGAGACGGTGTGCACCGGCGCGGAAGCCGGTACGACCGGTTGCCGGCCGATCAGCCAGCAGAGGAAGCGGGCCATCGCCGGGTCAGCCGACCGGGAGGCTGCGGGCCTCGTTCTTGGAGATGCCGTACTCGGCGCCGCAGAACGAGCACTGCTGCACGTAGCGGGTCCGCACCGGGATCAGCGGAATGAAGAAGAGGGTGAACTTGGTCGACCGGCGGGTGATCACCTGCGCGGCCTGGTTGCCGCAGTTGCGGCAGACCGCGGTGACCACGCCCGACCGGTTGACGGACGTGCGGAGTCCGAAGATGAAGAACATCGCCGGCCTGTACCCACACCAGGGGGGTCACACACCCGGTTTCAGGAAGAGGTTCGCCGCCACGGCCGGCGGGCGTCGAGCTGGACGGCGAGCAGCTCCAGGAACTGCCGGAACCGCTCCTCGCCGTGGGGCGTGGGCAGCTCGTCGGTCAGCGGGCCGCGGTGCCGCCGGGCCCGGGTGATGGCCGCGGCGTAGACGCGCGGACCGGCGCCGAACGACCGGCGTTCGACCATGGCCTCCGCCATCCGGGCGGCGGCTGCCTCGTCCAGCTCGCGGGTGAAGATCAACCCGTAGAGGATCTGGTTGACGACACCCTTCCAGTCGTCGCGGGGCATCGCGGTCCTCCTCGGTAACTCCGTCGCCGGTGAGCGCTGCCGATGACATGATCCCCTCGCGCCCCGCTCCGGCCCGGTGGACCCGCCGTACGACGCGATCCGGTCGGACGGCGCCACCACGCCGGCGGAGAATTTCCCACCCGCCGGTGTCCGGATCCGGGTCCGGCGTTCGTCACCCTGGCGAGAGACCACGACAGGCGAGGAGCGCCACTGATGAAGTTCATGATGTTCGTCTGCACCGACACTGAGCCGGACGCCGACCCGGAGGCCGCGCCCGACATCGAGCAGTGGGTGGCCGAGCGGGACGCCCGCGGCCAGCGGCTGGAGGGCAGTGTGCTCGCCCCGACCTCGGGGGCGACCACGGTCCGGGTACGCGGCGGCGAACTGCTGCTCAGCGACGGCCCGTTCGCCGAGACCAAGGAGGTCATCGTCGGGTTCGACATCCTGGAGTGCGCCGACCTGGACGAGGCGGTGGAGGTCGCCCGGGCCCACCCGATGGCGTACGGCGGGCGGATCGAGCTGCGCCCCTTCGCCGACCTGGACTGACGCGGGTGGTGGACGCGGCCGGCGCGGTGGCGGAGGCGGGTACCGAGGCGTACCCGCGGATCGTCGCCGCGCTGATCCGGGTCACCGGGGACTGGACGCTCGCCGAGGACTGCGCCCAGGAGGCGCTGGCCGCGGCGCTGGAGCGCTGGCCCCACGACGGCATACCCGGCAATCCGGGCGGCTGGCTGATGACGGCCGCCCGGAACCGGGCGGTGGACGTGCTGCGCCGCGCCTCGGTGGAGCGGCGCCGACTGCGCGACCTGGCCCTGCTGACCGATCCGGAGCCGCCGGCGGGCGCGGAGGGGGACGTGGTGGACGACCGGCTGCGCCTCGTCTTCACCTGCTGCCACCCGGCGCTGGCCCTGGAGGCGCGGGTCGCGCTGACCCTGCGCACGGTGGCCGGGGTGCCCACCGCCGACATCGCCCGCGCCTTCCTGGTCAGCGAGTCCACCATGACCCGGCGGATCACCCGGGCGAAGACCAGGATCGCCACGGCCGGCATCCCCTACCGGGTGCCGACCGGGCCTGCGCTGGTCGAGCGGCTGCCGGGCGTCCTGGCCGTGCTCTACCTGCTCTTCACCCGGGGGTACGACGCCGACGGCGAGCCCGCCTTCGCCGACGAGGCGATCCGGCTGGCCCGGCTGCTCGACCGGCTGATGCCCGGCCGGCCGGAGGTCGCCGGGCTGCTGGCGCTGTTCCTGTTGCAGAACTCGCGCCGCGCCGCCCGCCGCGACCAGGCCGGCGACCTGCTCACCCTCGACGAGCAGGACCGCTCCCGCTGGGACCGGGCCGCCATCGCCGAGGGACTCGCCGCGCTGGCCCGGGCCGGCCGTGGCCCGTACGCGCTCCAGGCCCGGATCGCCGCCGCCCACGCGACCGCCCCGGCCGCCGCCGACACGGACTGGGCCGGCATCGCCGGCTGCTACGACGAGCTGGCCCGGCTCCGCCCCACCCCGGTGGTCCGCCTCAACCGGGCGGTGGCCCACGGCTACGCGTACGGGCCGGCGGCGGGACTGACCCTGATCAACGAGGCCCGCGCGGGCGGCGCCCTCGACGGCTACCCGCCGGCGCTGGCCGCGGAGGCCGAGCTGACCGCCCGCCACGGCGACCCGGTGCGCGCCGCCGCGCTGTTCCGGACCGCCGCCGGCCTCGTCGGCTCCGACGCCGAGCGGCGGGCGCTGCTGCGTCGCGCCGGCGAGCTGGACCGCTGACGGCGCGGCCTGTCCCGTCCGGCACACCGGTGGGTCGACCTCTGGGACGGACGTCGCTGGGCCGCCGCCACCAGGACAGGGGGTGCGCGAGCCCTGTCGAGCTGATGACGTGGATGAATCGGTGCCGCGCGTGCCCGCGCCGCGGTGAATCGTCTGCGTCATCAGTTCGACAGGGCACCGGCAGCACCCCTGCCACCCGGTCACCCGGTCACCCGGCACGCCGGACGGTCAGGCGCCGGTGGGCAGCTCCGCCATCACCCAGATCGGCTGCCAGTCGGCCATCTCGTGGTAGCGGCGCAGCTCGAAGAGGCCGGCCACCGACCCACTCCAGGCCGCGTACGGCGGGTTGCCCTCGTCGAAGCCGCTCTGCACGAAGGTCAGCCGGGTCTTCCCGTCGGACTCGGCCAGCTCCCAGGTGGTCACGCCGGTGGGGCCCCAGTCGACGGACATCCGGCGGCCCGGCTCCAGGTCGATCACCTTGGCCGCGTAGCCGCTTTCGAAGCCGCCCATGGCGTACCGGCCGCCGACCCAGGGCTCGATGCCGATCGGGTACCCGAACCAGGCGCTGGCCTCGGCCGAGTCGGTCAGCGACGCCCAGACCCGCTCGGCCGGCGCGCCGATCACCAGCTCACCGCGCAGGTCGGCGGAGGTGAAGTCGGTCCTCGGCAGCAGCGGCCGTCCCTCCAGGTGGGCGGCGAGGTTGCCGATCGACAGGCTCCACCAGGTCTGCAGGACGCCCCGGATGGTGCTGCCGTCCAGCGCCTCGGCGAACACGAAATGGCTCTGGGTCACGGTCAGCAGCGTGCTGTCCGGGCCCTCCGCCACCAGGGATATCTCGCTGGTCGTCTCCACTCCGTCGAGCAGCCAGGCGAAGCGCAGCGTGTGCTCGTCGGCGTGCAGCAGGCGCTGGTGCGGCGCGTCGCCGTCGGGCGTGTAGCGGCCCCAGAACTCGTACCGTCGCGGCAGCTCGACCTCGGCGTGCTCGGCGAACCAGACGCGCAGCTCGGCCGGGTCGGTCAGGGCGCGCCGGACGGCCTCGACCGGCGCGGCGAGACGGGCACCCAGCTTCAACAGATCACTCACGGTCTTCCCCCTTGGGGTAGCAGGCCACGGCGAGCTTGAAGGCGTCTCCCTCGGCGCCGCCGTAGCGGGTGAACAGGTCCTGCAGCGTGGACTGCAGGTCGTGCAGGAACTCCTGCCGGCGCTCGGCCGGGACCCGGATCTCGCCCGACACCCCGATCGAGGGCAGCTCCGGCGCGGACCGGTCGAGGGCGGCGACGTCCGCCTGGACCTCCTCCATCAGGTCGAGCAGGTAGCCCAGGCTGAGCTCGTCGCGGGCCCGGCGTGCCCCGCCGACCCGCCCCACCAGCCGGGGCGAGAGCCAGTACGACCGGGCGGCGGCCTGGTAGATGCCCTCGCTGATGCCGCGCACCTTCCGGGTCGACACCTGCTCGACCAGCCCGGCCGCCACCAGCTGCTTGACGTGGTAGTAGACGCGCTGCGGCGTCTGCTCCAGCCGGGTGGCCACCTCGGTGCAGGTACGCGGCTCGGCCAACTGCCGCAGCACCTCGACGCGCTGCGGCTTGAGCAGGACCTCGGCCTGCTCGATCTGCTCCAGGTACATGACGTCTCTCATCGCACAAATGAGCTTGTACGTAAAAACTTCCTTTGTCAATGGGATCGAGGAAAGCCGCGCCGATCCGGCGCGGCTTTCCTCGACGCTTCCGGCGTCAGGGCGTCCAGTCGGGGCGCAGCGGGTACGACGTCTGCCCGTCCGGCCCGTTGCGGGTGGCCAGCACCTGGTGCAGCTGGATGCCGTTGGTCTCGAAGGCCAACCGCGACCCGGCCATGTAGAGACCCCACACCCGCGCGGTGCCGTGGCCCACCTCGGAGACGCAGAAGTCCCAGTTCTCGACCAGGTTGCCGCACCAGGCGGCCAGCGTCAGCGCGTAGTGCTGCCGCAGGTTCTCCTCGTGGTGCACCTCCAGCCCCACGTCGTGGATCTCGCCGATCAGCCGGCCCGGCCCGGCCAGCTCGCCGTCCGGGAAGACGTACCGGTCGATGAAGGCGCCGGAGCGGTGCGGGGCCCGGTTGTCGGCCCGGGTGATGCAGTGGTTGAGCAGCCGGCCGTCCGGGCGCAGCCGGTCGCGCAGCGCCCGGAAGTACGCCGGGTAGTTGCGCACCCCGATGTGCTCGGTCAGCCCGATCGAGGAGACCACGTCGAACTGCTCCCGCGGGGCGTCCCGGTAGTCCAGGTGGCGCACCTCGGCCAGCTCGGTCAGCCCCTCCCGCTCGATCGCCGCCTGCGCCCACCGCGCCTGCTCCCGGGACAGGGTCACGCCGAGCGCCTTGACGCCGTACTCCCGGGCGGCGTGCCGGACCATGCCGCCCCAGCCGCAGCCGACGTCGAGCAGCCGCATGCCCGGCTTGAGCGCGAGCTTGCCGGCGATCAGGTCGTACTTGGCCGCCTGGGCCTGCTCCAGGCTGTCGTCGGGGCTGCGGAACACCGCGCAGGTGTACGTCATCGACGGGCCGAGCACCTTCTCGTAGAAGGCGTTCGAGACGTCGTAGTGGTGCGAGATGGCGGTGCTGTCCCGCAGGCGGGAGTGGCGCAGCCCGTTCATCACCCGCCGCCAGCGCGGTTGCGCCTCCTGCGGCGGGGGCGGCGGGGGCAGCAGCCGCTCCCAGCCCAGCCCGCGCACCAGCGCCAGGCCCTCGGTCAGCGGGGGCACCCGCACCCGCAGCTCGTCCTTGAGCACCCGCAGCGCCTCGTACGGGTCGCCCGGGTGCACCCCCTCCAGCCCCAGGTCGCCGCTGACGTACGCCCGGGCCATGCCCAGGTCGCCGGGCGCGGTGAGCAGGTACGTCAGGCCCCGCTCGCTGCGGATGGACAGGGTGATCCCGGAGTCGGCCGGGCCCAGCACGCTGCCGTCGTACCCGACGATGCGGACTGGCAGGTCCCCGACGGTCAACGCCCGGACGACGTCCGCGACGCTCGTGCGTCCGCGCCGGCCTCCCGCCGGCGGTGGTGTGGCGGGGGAACTGCTCGCCCCCTGTTCACGATCGGTCAGGCTCATTTCCTCGCTACCGCCTTCTCGTACAGTCCGGTGAGCCGGTGGTCCGGGTCGTAACGGTCCTTCACGGCACGCCAGACGTCCCCGCCGTAGAGCCGGTCGAACGCTTCCCGGTCGTAGTACGCGTCCGAGTAGAGCGACTTGTGACCGCCCAGCTCGGACACCGCCCGCTCGATCGAGCGGTTCACATCGCCGTCGGCCGCGCCCTCGGCGATCGGCACGCTGCCCCAGAAGCCGACGTTGACGTAGGTCTGCCCCGGCCGGAGCGGATACAGCGGCCAGGCCCGCGCCGAGCCGGACCCGGCCGGCTCGCGCAGCCGCAGCGGGCAGAGCCAGACCGGGTTCATCCCCACGTTGCCGGCGAACCAGCGGAGGAACTCGGCGGTGGCCTCCAGCGGGATCTCGACGTCCTGCACCACCCGCTCGCGGGCGGGGCGGCCCCGCCAGCGGTCCACCCGCGCGGCGACCTGGTGCCGGTGCTCCAGCCGGACCAGCCGGTGGTAGAAGTCGCTGCGCCGCCACCGGGCCGGCCAGAGCCGGCGGACGACCGGGTGCTGCACCCCGAACGCCGCCGAGCACCAGAACCAGTCGGTGTCCCAGCGCCAGAGGTAGTCGTGGGTGGTCAGCGCGTCGCGGGTGCGCCGGCGCAGCGACCGGTAGTAGATGTCCTGGCCGGTGTAGTCGCTGAGCTGCGGCGCGTCGTCGGTGAAGGTGCCCAGGGTCAGGTACGCCTCGCCGGGGCTGAACATCACCCCGTCCATCGCGTCGACGGGCCGGCCCTCCCATTCGCCCTTGACGACCACGTCGCCGATCGCCTCGGTCAGCTCCTCCAACCGGCTGAAGCGCACGTTGCGCAGCGCCACCGCGTGGCGTACCGGCTGGAGCTCGATGCGCAGCCGGGTGGCGTAGCCGAGGCTGCCCAGCGAGTTGGGAAAGGCCGCGAAGAGGTCGGCGTGCTCACCCTCGGGGCGGATCGTGAGGATCTCGCCGGCGCCGGTGAGTACGTCCATCTCGGTCACCGACTCATGCGGCAGCCCGTTGCGGAACGAGGTCGACTCGATGCCCAGACCGGTGACCGCGCCGCCCAGGGTGATCGTGCGCAGCTGCGGCACGACCAGCGGCATCAGCCCGTGCGGAAGGGTGGCGGCGACCAGGTCCTCGTACGTGCACATGCCCTGGACGTCGGCGGTGCGGGCCCTCGGGTCGACCGCCAGCACGCCGTCCAGCCCGGAGACGTCCAGGCCGGGCGAGCCGGTGGCCGTCCGGGGACGGAAGAGATTGGAGGTGCGTTTGGCGAGGCGGACGGGCTGACCCGTGGGCACCGCGGCGTACGACCGCCGTAACCTGTCCACCGCCTGGTCATGATCACGCAGCGCGCGCATGAGATCACTTTACGCGCCGAACGGCTTCCGCGTGGGATGTCCACCGTGGCCTTTTCGCATCCACAATCGGACAGTCGCGTTACCGTGGCGGGCGTGCCCTCACCCGCACTCGCCGCACTGGACGCCGCCGGTCTGCCGTACCGGCTGATCCGGCACGGGCCGGTGCGCAGCCTTGCCGAGGCGGCCGCCGCCCGCGGCGTCGCGGTGCCGGACGTGGTGAAGACGATCGTGGTCCGCCGCGGTCCGGACGACCACCTCTTCGTGCTCACTCCCGGCGACCGGGTGATCTCCTGGCCCAAGCTGCGTGCGCTGCTCGGCGTCAGCCGGCTCTCCATGCCGGACGCGGCGGCGGCCCGCGCCGCCACCGGTTACGAACGCGGAACCATCACGCCGTTCGGCGCGACGACCGCCTGGCCGGTCGTCGCCGACGAGCGGCTGCGCGGCCGGGAGATCACCCTCGGCGCGGGCGAGCACGGCATCGCCGTCGCGCTGGACGCCGACGCGGCGATCACCACGCTCGGCGCGACGGTCGCCGACGTTACCGACCCGCAGCCGCCGGCCTGACGTGCCCTCGATCGGTGGCCGCGGCGATCCGGGCGGAATAGCGTGGGGACATGCCGAGAGCCGTCTGGAACGACCTGGTAATCGCCGAGAGCGACGACACCGTAGTGGTCGAGGGCAACCACTACTTCCCCCGCGACGCCCTGCGCGACGACCTGATCCGGGAGTCGGCGACCCACACGGTCTGCGGGTGGAAGGGCACCGCCTCCTACTACACCCTGGAGCACGAGGGCCGGACCAGCGCCGACGCGGTCTGGTACTACCCGGACCCGAAGCCGGAGGCCGAGATGGTGCGCGACCGGGTGGCGTTCTGGAAGGACGTCACGGTCGTCGAGTGAGTCACCGCCGGACGGGCCGGGTGGCCGTCGACCGGCCCGGTGGGTGAGGATGCCCCCATGTCCGTCTCCGGCGAACACCACGACCCGTCCGGCACCGTCTACGGCGCCCGCCGGGCCGCCCGGCCCGGGCTGCCCCGGGATCCGCTGATGCGGTTCGCGCTGGCCACCGGGCTGGTCGGCGTACTGGTGGGGGTCTTCTTCGCCACCGGCGTGCTCGGTGGCGGCGACCAGCCGGTGGTGCCGGCGTCCGCCGCCTCCGCTCCTCCGCCGCCGCCGTCGCCCGCGCCGGAGGTGACCGAGCCGGCCCCGACGACCCCGGCCGCGCCCTCGCCCACCGCCGCACCCACCACCCCGCCCGCCCCGGTGGCCGGGCCGAAGGTGTTCCGGGCGGTGGCCTCCGGCCTCTGCATCGGCACCGACGGCGACGACGAGAAGGCGGTCGCCGAGCTGGCGGCCTGCACCGGCGGGCCGGAGCAGCAGTGGGTGGCCAATCCGGTCGCCCCGGACCTGGTCACCCTCACCAACGCGGCGCACGGCCAGTGCCTGGACGTCGAGGGCGGCAGCGCCGACGACGGCGCGAAGCTGCAGCAGTTCCCCTGCCACGGGCAGGCCAACCAGCAGTGGCGGCTGACGCCGGTCGGCACCGGTCCGGTGCTGCTGGTCGCGGTGCACTCCGGCAAGTGCGCCGAGGTCGAGGACGGCGGCACCGAGGCCGGCGACGAGCTCCGGCAGGTCCCCTGCACCGGCGCCGCCCAGCAGCAGTGGACGGTGGGCTGACCCCTCAGCCCCGGTAGCTCCAGGCCCGCGGCGGCGGCGCCACCACGGGTACCGGCACCGGCACGGGCTCCCGGCGGCGCAGCAGCAGCGATAGCCCGGCCGCGCCGATCGACAGCGCCCCGGCGACGTACCAGGCCAGCGCGTAGTCGCCGAGCCGGTCGCGGACCAGGCCCGCCCCGGTCGCGGCGACGGCCGCGCCGAGCTGGTGGGCGGCGAAGACCCAGCCGAAGACCACCGCGCCCGACGCCCCGAAGTACTCCCGGCACAGCGCGACGGTCGGCGGCACGGTGGCGACCCAGTCCAGGCCGTAGAAGACGATGAAGACCAGCATGCTCGGCTCGGCGGTGCCGGCGAAGAGTCCGGGCAGCACCAGCAGCGACGCGCCACGCAGCGCGTAGTAGACGCCGAGCAGCAGCCGGCTGTCCACCCGGTCGGTGAGCCAGCCGGAGGCGATGGTGCCGACGATGTCGAAGAGCCCGACCAGGGCGAGCAGCCCGGCGGCGGTGGTCTCCGCCATGCCGTGGTCGTGCGCGGCCGGCACGAAGTGCGTGCCGACCAGCCCGTTGGTGGTCGCGCCGCAGATCGCGAACCCGCCGGCGAGCAGCCAGAACGGCCGGGTCCGCGCGGCCGTGGCCAGCGCGCCGACCGCCCGGGCCGCCGCGCCACCGGTTGCCGGCGCGGGCGGCACCACCTCGGCCGCGCCGTAGGCGGGCAGGCCGAGATCCGCCGGGTGTTCCCGCAGCAGCCAGGCCACCAGGGGTACGACCGCCAGCGCCGCCCCGGCGACGACGAGCGCCGCCGTGCGCCACCCGTGGTCGCGGACCAGCAGGGCGAGCAGCGGCAGGAAGACCAGTTGCCCGGCCGCGCCGCCCGCGGTCAGCACCCCGGTGACCAGCCCCCGCCGGCGGACGAACCAGCGCCCGGTCACCGTGGCCACGAAGGCGAGCGCCATCGACCCGGTGCCCAGCCCGACCAGCACCCCCCAGCAGAGGATCAGCTGCCAGCTCGCCGTCATGAACACGGTCGCCCCGCTGCCGACCGCCACCAGCGCCAGCGCCCCGGCCACCACCCGCCGGACGCCGAAGCGGTCCATCAGCGCGGCGGCGAACGGCGCGGTCAGCCCGTAGAGCAGCAGGTTGACCGAGACGGCGGCGGAGATGGTGGCCAGCGGCCAGCCGAACTCGGCGTGCAGCGGGTGCAGCAGGACCGAGGGGGTGGCGCGGAAGCCGGCGGCGCCGACCAGCGCGACGAACGCGACGGCGGCGACCAGCCAGGCCGGGTGGAGACGGCGGGATCGGTTCACGCTGTCGAGTCTCGGCGGCGGGCACCCGGGCGACGAGTGGCCGGAAAGCCATCATGCGCAATAATCGGGCCATGACGATCGTCCCGCACCGGGTCGCGGTGCTCGCCGTCGACCAGGTGGTCGGCCTCGACCTCGGCACCCCCTCCCAGGTCTTCGGCACCGCCCGCACCCCGGACATGCGGCAGCTCTACACCGTCGACGCCTGCAGCGCGGGGGGCCGTCCGGTACGCAGCACCGCCGGCTACCAGGTGCTTCCCGACCACGGGCTCGAACTGGTCGAGGCCGCCGACACGGTGGTCGTACCGGGCATCCACGGCGGCCCGGCGCTGACCGACGGCATCCTCGACCCCGAGGTGGCGGCGGCGCTGCGGGCGGCCCACGAGCGGGGCGCCCGGATCATGTCGATCTGCACCGGCGCGTTCGTGCTGGCCGCCGCCGGGCTGCTCGACGGCCGGCGGGCGACCACCCACTGGGCGTACGCGAAGGAGTTCCGCCGGCTGCACCCGGCGGTCGACCTGGACCCGGACGTGCTCTTCATCGACTGCGACGACGTGCTCACCTCGGCCGGGGTGGCCGCCGGCCTCGACCTGTGCCTGCACGTCATCCGCACCGACCACGGCAGCGAGGTGGCCAACCGCTCGGCCCGGCGCTGCGTGGTGCCGCCGTGGCGCGACGGCGGCCAGGCCCAGTACATCGAGCGGCCGGTGCCCACGGGCGCGGGGACCGGCACCGCCGGCACCCGGGAGTGGGCCCGGCGCCGGCTGCACGAGCCGGTCACCCTGCGCGACCTGGCCGAGCACGCGCGGATGAGCGTGCGCACCTTCACCCGGCACTTCCGGTCCGAGACCGGGCTGAGCCCCGCCCAGTGGCTGCTCCAGGAGCGCACGGAGCACGCCCGGCTGCTGCTGGAGACCACCGACCTGACCGTCGACCAGGTCGCCCACCGCTGCGGCTTCGGCACCGCCGCCGCCCTGCGCCAGCGCCTGCACCAGCACGTCGGCGTCTCCCCGTCGACCTACCGCCGCGCCTTCCGCCGCTCCTCCTGAGCGGGGTCAGGCGGGCTGCGGGTGGGGGCGGAGCATGCGCAGCTGCGCCAGGTGCTTGGGCAGGTGGACGCGGGTGTGCAGGTCGAGGACGCGGAACCAGGGCAGCGAATCGTCGACCCGCAGGTCGAAGCCCTCCCGCAGGTGGGTGTCGACCGGGGTGTCCGCCGCCGGGCCGAGCCGGTCCACCAGCGCGCAGAGCTTCTGGCTGGTCGCCCGCAGCAGGGTGGCCAGCCCGTCCAGGCCACCGCACTCGGCGACCAGCGCGTCCAGCTGGGGGCGGTGGATGGCCTCCAGGTCGTAGTAGGCGAAGGGCGACCCGGCCAGCACCGCCTCGGTGGCCTCGCTGAGCAGCTCGTCGTTGGCGGCCAGGTGGGCGACGATCTGCTCGGCGCTCAGCTGCCCCGGTGGCGGCTCACCGAAGCCGCCCGCCTCCACCTCGGCGAGCAGCTCCTGGTAGCTCCGCCGCAGCTCCGCGCTCTCCACGCCCCCAGTCAACCCCGCCGCCGTACGCCGGCCGGGCCGTTACCGCACCCTGATCACCCGGACGGGCGGCTCAGCGGCGGCCCCGCCGGGCGCGCAGGTAGTCGGAGACCACGTACTCGCCGAGGTCGTCGAGGTCGGGGGTGAACATCCGGCCCTTCGAGCGGCGGGCCACCGCGTCGACGAAGCGGCGCAGCCCCGGGTCGTCGCCGAGCATGAAGAGGTTGAGCGTGGCGCCGTAGCGGGTCAGCTTGTCCACCTCGCGGACGGTCGCCTCGATGGTCTCCGGCAGCGGCGGCCAGTGGAACAGCGCCTCCCCGTCGTCCGGGTCGAGGTGGGCGGTCGGCTCCCCGTCGGTGACCACCAGCACCACCGGCTCCGCGCCCGGGTGCCGGCGCAGGTGCCGCCCGGCCAGCCGCAGCGCGTGCTGGAGGTTGGTGCCCTGCTGCATGTCCGGCTCCACCGCGGCCAGCTCCTGCTGGGTCAGCGTCAGCGCCTCCCGGCCGAAGCCGACGATCTCCAGGGCGTCCTGCGGGAACCGGGTCGCCACCAGGTGCGACAGCGCCAGCGCCGTCTGCTTCATCGGCCCCCAGCGCCCCTGCGAAATCATCGAGTACGACAGGTCGACGCAGAGCGCCACCGCCGCCGACGCCCGCCGCTCGGTCTCCACCACCTCGAAGTCGTCGACCGCGAGCTGGACCGGCACGGTGGGACCGGCCCGGCGGACCGCCCGGGTGAGGGTGCGCACCACGTCCAGCGGCTGCTCGTCGCCGTACTCCCACGGCCGGGACGCGCCGCTGACCTCGCCGGCCGCGCCCGCCGAGCGCAGGTCGTGCTGCCCGCGCGGCCCGGCCGTCAGGTCGGCGAAGACCCGCCGCAGCGCGGTGCCGGCGAGCCGGCGCAGCGCCTTCGGGCTCAGGGTCAGCCCGTCGGCGTCCCGGCTCACCCACCCCTGCCGGCGCAGTTCCCGCTCCAGCTCCCGCAGCCGGCGCACGTCGTCGGCGGCGTCGCGGCCCAGCGTCCGGGCCACCGCCTCGACGTCCACGTCGTCGAGGGTGGCGCCCGGGTGCTCCTGATCGAGGGAGTCGAGCAGGTCGTCCAGCTCGCCGATCTCGTCGAGCGCCCCGGCCGCCTCGCCGTAGCCGAGCGGCCGGTCGCCGCGGACCCGCTCGCCGCGCTGCCAGTTGAGGTCCGGGCGCAGCGCCCGCAGGTGCCCGTCCAGCGCGGACAGCTCGCCGGTCAGCCGGTCGCCGAGGGACTGCCGCATCAGCCCGGCCAGCTCCTCGCGCTGCCGGTCCGACAGCGACCGCATCAGCCGCTCCCCGGCCGCCGACCGGCGGGCCAGCACGTCGACCAGCTCGTCGACGTCCTTCGGCCGCTCCGGGAAGAAGTCGCCGTGCCGGCGCATGAACTCGGCGAACGCGTCGGTGGTGTCCTCGGCGCGGGCGTGCCGGGCCAGCAGGTCGTTGAGGTCGCGCATCATCTCGGCCAGCCGCCGCTGCACCGCCGGATCACCGGCGGCCCGCGCCGCGTCGCGCAGCCCGGCGAAGCGCTGCTCCAGCACCTCACCGCGCAGCCCGTCGAGGATCCGCTGGTACGTCTGCCGCGCCTCGTCGCTGGCCCACTCGTAGCCGGCCAGCTCCTGCACGGCGCGAGCGGTGGAGCGGGGCAGATTGTCCAGCACCGCCTCGGCGAAGCGCGCGTCGTCGTCGGCGCGTCCGCGCAGCTCGTCCCGTTCCGCCGCGAGCGCCTGGTCGAGCAGGGCCTGCGACCGGGTGACCGCGCCGTCCAGGTCACCCCGGCGCAGCGCCTCGCGGCGCAACCGGCGGGCCCGGGCGGCCAGGTCGTCCAGGCCGCCGCTGCCCTGCGGGCCGCGCCGCAGCAGGTCCCGCAGCGCCTCCCGCAGGCTGCCGCCGGCCAGCACCTCCGCACCGACGGCGTCCACCGCGGCCCGTACGTCGTACGGCGGGGCGAGCGGGTCGGGCCCGCCGCGCCACTGGCCGTACCGGAACCGGTTGCCGGCCATGCTCAGCCCCGGCCGCCGTAGACGGTGCGGCCCGACTCGGTGACGTCCTTGCCGAGCCGGCGGGTCAGGTGCAGCCCCTCCAGGACGAACTCGATCCCGGCGGCGGCCTCCTCCGGGGTGGGCGCGTCGCCCAGCCCCAGCCGGTCCAGCGCCTTGGCCAGCCCCGGCACCGTGCCGACCTGGCGCAGCAGCTCGGCCGAGGAGACCAGCTCACCGGTCTCGATCACGGTGCCCTCGGCGACCAGGGCGGTGAAGCCGGAGAGGTCCAGCCCGGCCAGCCGGGCCCGGAACGTCTCGGCGGTGGCGGTGCGCAGCAGGTGGGCCAGGATCTCGATCTCGCGCCCCTCCTCGCCGCTCTCGAACTCGACCTTGCCGCGCAGCGTCGAGGTGACCGACACCGCGTCGCCGACCCGGGCGACCGGGGCCTCGGGGCGTACCCCCTCGGCGGCGGAACCGGCGGCGAGCAGGCCGGAGCGGCGCAGCGCGGCGGCGGCGACGGTCTCGGCGGCGGCGATGGCGAAGCGGGCGGAGACGCCGGAGCGCGGGTCGACCGACGGCGACTCGCGGACCGCGCGGGCGAACCGGGCGAGCACCTCCAGCACGTGCTCCGGCACCTCGGCGACCAGCTCGGCCTCCTGCCGGATCAGGGCCAGCTCCAGCTCCAGGTCGACCGGGTAGTGGGTGCGGACCTCCGCGCCGAAGCGGTCCTTGAGCGGGGTGATGATCCGGCCCCGGTTGGTGTAGTCCTCCGGGTTGGCGCTGGCCACCAGGAACAGGTCCAGCGGCAGCCGCAGCTGGTAGCCGCGCACCTGGATGTCCCGCTCCTCCAGCACGTTGAGCAGCGCCACCTGGATCCGCTCGGCCAGGTCCGGCAGCTCGTTGACCGCGAAGATGCCCCGGTTGGTGCGCGGCACCAGTCCGAAGTGGATGGTCTCCGGGTCGCCGAGGGTGCGGCCCTGGGCCAACCGGATCGGGTCGACGTCACCGATCAGGTCACCGACGCTGGTGTCCGGGGTGGCCAGCTTCTCGCCGTAGCGCATCGAGCGGTGCAGCCAGCCGACCGCCAGGTCGTCGCCGGCCTCGGCGACCAGCGCGCGGGACGCCGGGGTGAGCGGGTGCATCGGGTGCTCGTTGAGGGCGGAGCCGCCGATCACCGGGGTCCACTCGTCGAGCAACGCCACCAGCGAGCGGATCAGCCGGGTCTTGCCCTGGCCGCGCTCGCCGAGCAGCACCATGTCGTGGCCGGCGAGCAGGGCCCGCTCGACCTCGGGCAGGACGGTGTCGTCGTAGCCGACGATGCCCGGGAAGCGGTCGGCGCCGGAGCGCATCCGGACGAGGAGGTTGTCGCGGAGTTCCTGCTTGACGGTGCGGTACCGGTGGCCGGCCGCCCGCAGCGCGCCGAGCGTGCCGGGCAGGTCGGCGGGCGGGACCGGGAGAACCTGGTTGGGCGCAGTCACCCGACCCACGCTAGCTCAGGAAAACGAGGGTGCCCCGTCGATCGACGAGGCACCCTCCTCCCCCGATGGCCACGGGCCGGCGGCGGGCGCCGGCCCGCGACGTCAGCCGCGACCGCAGCGGGCGCAGCCGCCCCGGCGGCGCAGGTGGTACGCGTAGGTGGCGGCGCCGAGCGCGGCACCCCAGAACGGCCAGAGCAGCATCGGCGCGCTGGCCATCGTGAAGCCGCCGCCGAGCTGCCAGAAATCGGGCAAGGTGACCAGGCCGAGGGTGGCCGCGGTGACCGCGACCGCGACCAGGGTGGCCGGGACGACCGCGAGCTTCACCGGCACCGGCCGCCCGGCCAGGCCGACCATCCAGCGCGGGAACCGCTCGCCCCAGCGCTGCACCAGCCCGAGGGTGAGGATCGCGCCGACGGTGGCGAAGGCGCCCAGCCCGGCGCCGGCCCAGACCTGCCCGGTCTCCTGCATCTCGTCGAGCATCCCCGGGGAGATGCCGAGCGGGATGCCGGCCGCCCAGGCGAACCGGGTCAACGCGTACGCGAAGGGGATCACCGCGGCCGTCCAGGCGGCCCAGCGCCCCCAGCGGGCGGCGGCCGCACGGGTGGTCCAGCCCCGCTCGGCGCCGCCCCGGCCGCAGGCCACGCAGGCGTCGGCGGTCCGCCGCTGCCAGACCAGCAGCGCCCCGGCCAGCAGTACTCCGCCCACCATGGCGGCCACCCGGACGCCGAGCGCCCAGGTGAAGATGTCGGCGTAGTCGACCGGCGGCCAGCCGAACGGGGCGCCGAGGATCAGGATCGGCGCGTAGCCGAGGATCACCAGCACCCGCGCGTCGGGCACCACCACGGCCAGGACGAAGGCGACCGTCCAGCCGTAGCCGAGCAGCAGCGCGCGCAGCGGACCGGCGATGCGGGCACCCTGGCTGCTCATGGCGAGCGCGGCGACCGCGGCGGTCAGCAGCATCCCGGCGAAGAGCGGCGGCGCGACGTCGACGGGAACCAGCCGGAGCAGGCTCGGCCCGCCGCCGCCCGGGTCGTTCGCGCCGAGCGGGTAGCCGGCGCCGGTCAGCGTGCAGAGCAGGGCGAGTACGCCCCAGAGGCCGAGCCAGCCGGCGGCCAGCGGGGCGAGCCGGTCGGGCCGGCGGGAGGCCGGGCGTAGGGTGGGGACATCGGTCGTCGTCATGCTCTCAGCCTCGGCCGGCGCGCCCGGGAAACCCTCCCGAGCGGTGACGAACTTGCTCCCCCGCCGGAGGGATCAGCCGGTGGGGACGACGAAACCGGACTCGTACGCGGCGATCACCGCCTGGGTGCGGTCCCGCACCCCGAGCTTGGCCAGCACGTTGCCGACGTGCGTCTTGACCGTCTCCACCCCGACCACGAGCTGCCCGGCGATCTCGGTGTTGGAGAGCCCGGCGGTCATCAGCCGCAGCACCTCCGCCTCCCGTTCGGTCAGCCGCGCCGCGCGCAGCCGGTCCCCGCCCGAGGACCCGTACGCCCCGGCGAGGCGGCGGATCGCGGCCGGGAAGAGCAGCGAGTCACCGGCGGCGACCGCCCGCACGGCGGTGACCACCTCCGCCGGGCGGGCCCGTTTGAGCAGGAAACCGCTCGCGCCGGCGCGCAGCGCCTCGTAGACGTACTCGTCGTTCTCGAAGGTGGTGACCACCAGGACGCGCGGCGGGTCGGCGGAGGCGGCGAGCAGCCGCCGGGTGGCCTGGATGCCGTCGATGGCGGGCATCCGCACGTCCATCAGCACCACCCGGGGCCGCAGCCGCGCCACCAGCGGCGGCACCTCCGCGCCGTCGGCGGCCTCCCCCACCACCCGCAGGTCCGGCTGGGCGTCGATGATCGCCCGCAGCCCGACCCGGATCAGCTCGTCGTCGTCGACGATCAGCACGTCGGTGCTCACCGCATCTCCTCCCTCGGCACCGGCAGCCCCACCCGGACCCGCCAGTGGCCGCCGTCCGGGCCGGCGGTGATCCGCCCGCCGAGCAGCAGCACCCGTTCCCGCATGCCGTCCAGGCCACGGCCGCCGCGTCCCGGCCGCGCCGCGCCGCCCAGCGCGTTCTCCACCTCGATCTCCAGCCAGCGACAGCTCCCGCTCAGCGCGTCGGCCGGTTCGGCACGGTCCGGCGCGGTCGCCTCCCCGGGTACGTCCACCCGCAGGCGCACCGGGCCACGGCCGTAGCGGGCGGCGTTGGTCAGCCCCTCCTGCACGATCCGGTAGCCCTCCCGCGACACCGCCGGGGGCAGCTCCGCCAGCCCGCCGTCGACCCGCGCCTCGACGGGCAGCCCGGCCGCCCGGGTGTCCGCGACGAGCCGGTCGAGCTGGGCCAGGGTGCGCTGCGGCGCGGTGCCGGCCGGGGCCCGGGCACCGTCCTCGGTCTCCCGGAGCAGGCCGAGCACGTGGTCCAGGTCGTCCATCGCGTGCCGGCTGGTCTCCTCGATCGCGGCGAGCGCCCGACGGGCGAACTCCGGGTCGTCGTCGAGGAGCTGACGGGCCGCGCCGGCCTGGAGGGTGGCCACGGTCAGCGCGTGGCCCACCGAGTCGTGCAGTTCCCGGGCCAGCCGGTTGCGTTCGGCGAGCCGGGCCGCCCGGGCCGCCAGGGCGGCGAGCTGCTCGCCCGCCGAGGGGCCGAGCAGCACCGGCGCCATCGAGGCGGCGAGCGTGCCCAGCCCGGCGACCGCGTAGCCGAGGCCGAGCAGCATCAGCACCCCGGTCAGGGTGAGCCAGCCGGTGTCCCGCCCGTCGAGCGGTCCCCAGCTCTGCCGGGCGACCAGTTGGGTGCCGATGCCGAACTGCTGGGCGATGAACGACAGCGCCATCGGCAGGGCACTGATCAGGGCGAACATCACCGCCCCGCCGACAGTCATGTGCAGGGCGATCCAGAGCGCGGCGCGCAGCCGGGTCTCCCGGTCGGCCGGGTGCCCGGTGGCGGGCTCCGGCAGCGGCACGCCGAGCAGGGCGCGGGCGGCGGCCACCTCCAGCGCCCGGCTGCCGTCGAGGAAGAACGGCACCGCGCCGATCACGGCGGCGACCGCCACCAGCGCGAGGACCAGCAGCCGGGGCACCTCGCCGCGGGTGAGCAGCTGGACGAAGGTGCCGGCCAGCAGCACGTACGGCAGCGCGAGCACCCCGCCGAGCAGCAGGAACACGCCGCGTCGGCAGGTGCTGGGACGGACCAGCGGCGCGATCAGCGCCCGGGGGTTCACCCGGCCATTCTCGCGCCCCGCCACACCGGGCGACTCCCCCGCGTCGGGGAGATCAGCGGCGGTGTTCCTCGACGTACCGCTGCGGGTCCTTGTCGGCGAAGCGCAGGCTGCGGCCGTTCTTGTGCTCGCCGTAGAAGGTCAGCCAGCGGGCGCCCAGCTCGGCACGGAGTTCGACGCCGGCGTGCCGGCGGAAGTCCGGCAGCGCCTCGTCCTCCTCCTCGGCGAGGTGCTCGCTGTTCTCCCGGCGGGCCTTCCACACCGCCGCCCACCACTGGTCGGAGCCGACCGGGTGCAGCTTCGACTCGGCGATGGCGTCCCGGATCTCGTTGTGGTCGCCGATGGCGTCGGTGGTCTCGTCCTCGCCGTCGTCGCCGTGCCGCACCAGGTACGGGTAGAGGATCGCCTCCTCCGCCTCGGCGTGGATGTCCAGGTGCAGGGCGAGCGCCTCCCAGACGGCCAGCAGTTCAGCCGGGTCGCGGGCGTCGTCGAGCCGGGCGAAGCCGCGCCTGAAGGCGGCGTGGTCGTCCAGGATCAGCGCGGTGATGTCGTCCATGCTGCTCACTTCCCCGCTCGGGCGCGGATCAGCTTCGGCACCGCGGCCAGGCCGGTGACCGGCCGGAACTGCCGGGCGGCGGTGGCCAGGGCGGCGTACTCGGCGTCGGTGAGGTCGATCTCGGCGGCGGCCGCGTTGCGCTCCATCTGCTCCACGCTGGACGCGCCGGGGATGGCCACCACGTTCGGGTGGTGCAGCAGGTAGGCCAGGGCGATCTGGCTGGGGGTGGCGTCGTGCGCGTCGGCCACCTCGCGCAGCGTCGCGATCAGGGCGGTGCCCCGCGCCAGGTTCTCCGGCAGAAAGTACGGGTTGGCCCGGCGCACCGCCCCGCTCGGCGGGTGCTTCGCGTCGTACCGGCCGGAGAGGAAGCCCTGCGCCAGCGGGCTGTACGCGATGACGATCCGGCCGGCCTGCTCCGCGTACGGGATCAGGTCCTCCTCCGGCGCCCGGTCGACGAGGCTGTAGCGGACCTGGTTGCTGAGCACCCGCCGGCCCAGCGCGGCCTCGGCGAACCGCCAGCGGCGCAGGCTGTAGTTGCTCACCCCGACCTCGCCGACCAGGCCGACGTCCTGCAACGCGCGCATGCCGCGCATGGTGGTGGTGTCGGCGACCACCGGATTGGGCTGGTGCACCTGGTAGAGGTCGATGCCGTGCACGCCGAGCCGGGCCGCCGAGGCGACCGCCCGCTGCTGCACCACCGGGGCGATCGGCAGCACGGGGAAGACCTTGCTGGCCACCACGACCTTCTCCCGGTCGGCGCCGAGGGCGGCCCCGAGGATCCGCTCGCTGCGACCGAAGCCGTACACCTCGGCGGTGTCGAAGAGGGTGACGCCCAGATCCATCGCCCGCCGGACGATCTCGGCGGCGCGGCGCTCGTAGTCGGGGCCGTAACCCCACTCCTTCGAGCCGAACTGCCAGGTGCCGAGGCCGATCTTGGAGATGGGCTTGGGCGTGTCGAGCGGGACGAATCGCATGCGCTCGAAGCTACCCCGCACACCGGGACGGCACGCCCGTTCCGTGCCGCCGATAGGGTCGGCGTCGTGAACTACCTTGCGGCTGACCAGCGCTACGACTCGATGACCTACCGGCGGACCGGACGCAGCGGGCTGCGACTGCCCGCCGTCTCGCTGGGCCTGTGGCACAACTTCGGACCGGACCGGCCCTACGAGCGGCAGCGGGACATCGCGCGCCGGGCGTTCGACCTCGGCGTCACCCACTTCGACCTGGCCAACAACTACGGCCCCCCGCCCGGCGCGGCCGAGGAGGCCTTCGGCCGGATGCTGGCCACCGACCTCAAGCCGTACCGGGACGAGCTGGTGATCTCCAGCAAGGCCGGCTACCTGATGTGGCCCGGCCCGTACGGCGAGTGGGGCTCGCGCAAGTACCTGGTCTCCTCGCTGGACCAGTCGCTGCGCCGGATGGGGCTGGACTACGTCGACATCTTCTACTCGCACCGCTTCGACCCGGACACCCCACTGGAGGAGACGATGGGCGCGCTCGACGCCATCGTCCGCTCCGGCAAGGCGCTCTACGTCGGCGTCTCCAACTACGACTCGGAGCAGACCGCCCGGGCCGCGGCGATCCTGCGTGACCTGGGCACGCCGCTGCTGATCAACCAGCCGTCGTACTCGATGTTGAACCGCTGGACCGAGGACGACGGCCTGCTCGACACGCTGGCGGAGGTCGGCGCCGGCTGCATCGCGTACAGCCCGCTGGCCCAGGGTCTGCTCACCGACCGCTACCTGGCCGGCGTCCCGGAGGACTCGCGGGTGCGCACCAGCGTCTTCCTCAACGAGAGCGACCTGACCGAGGAGAAGCTGGCCACCATCCGCGGCCTGGGCAAGGTGGCCGAGCGGCGGGGGCAGACCCTGGCCCAGCTCGCCCTCGCCTGGGCGCTGCGCGACCCGCGGATGACCAGCCTGATCATCGGCGCGAGCAGCGTGGCCCAGCTCGAGGGGAACGTCGCCGCGGTGCAGAAACTCGACTTCACCGCCGAGGAACTGGCCGAGATCGACCGCCTGCTCGGCTGAGCCGCCGAGGCGCCCCGGCCGCCGCCCACCACAGGGCGCGGCCGGGGCGGGGCGGAGTCACCAGATGCGGCGGCGGCCGGCGCGGTGGTTGCGCACCTCACAGGCGCGGCCCGGCGGGACCGCCGTACCGGCCCGGCGCAGCCGCATCGCCACCATCGCGGCGATCAGCACGGTGACCGCCGCCGCCGCGCCGACCACCAGCCGGAGGCTGTCACCGCCGAGGTGGGTCACCGATGCCACGGGTACGCCCGGATCGCCGGGCACCGGCGCCGCGGTGAACTCGGGTACGGCGGTGCCGGCGGCCCTCGGCGTGCCCGCCGAGGCGCCCGGACCGGCCGGACTGGCCGGTGCACTGGGGGTGGCACCACCCGGCCCCCGGAAGACCACGTCCGAGCAGGAGTAGTAGCTGTCCGGGGTGTCCGAGTTCTGCCACACGGTGTAGATCAGGTGCCGCCCGGTCAGTCCCGCCGGCAGTCGGCCCGGCAGCCGGTACGACCCGTCGCGCAGCGGCGGGTCGGTGACCGTCAGGAACGGTCGCGGCGAGAGGTCCGCCCAGGTCAACCGGCTCTTCGGGTCGTACCCGGGGCGGGTGGCGTAGAGCCGGAACGTGCCCTTGTGCGGGATGGTGCCCCGGTAGCGGAAGGTGAACTTCGCCCCGGCGGTCACCTCGGTCGCCGGCCAGTCGGTGCGGGCCAGGTCCAACCCCCGGTACGCCGACAGCCCGCCGCTGCACAGCTCACCGTCCGGGATCCGCTCCCGGTCCCGGCCGTCGACGCCGAAGACCCGGATGTTGTCCCACTCGCGTACCGCCGCTCCGGCCTTGACGGCGGCCCGGCAGGCGGGCGTGGCGGCGTGCGGGCCCTCGGGGCCGCAGGCGGCGGACCGGCTCAGCGGGCTGGTCGGCGCACCGTGCGCGGCGGCGGGGGTCGCGGTCGGCAGGACGCTCGCGGCGACGGCCGCGAGAACGGCGAGCACTCGGCGTACGGTCATGATGGACCTCCCGGGCACTGGTACGGGCGGGAGGCGGCAAAGGTTCGACCCGGTGGCCCGGGGTGCCGAGGATCACGACGCGAGATTCCGGCCGTTGCGTTCCCAGGCGCGCGGCGCGGTCCAGTGGCGGAGCATGGCGACGATCCGGAACAGGAACACCAGCACCGCCGCAGCGGTGGCGACGACGGGCATCGCCAGGTCGGTGTGGTGTGCCGCAGCGACAACGATCGCACCGGCCGCCGCCGGGATCGAGTAGAGGTCCGTGTCGACCTGCACCAGCGCAGGCGTCTCCCGGGCGGTGATGTCCCGCAGCACCCCGCCGCCGACAGCGGTGGTGATCCCCAGCAGCACCGCCTGGAGCGAGCCGAGGTGGAATTCGAGGGCCTTGAGGGTGCCGGTGACGCAGAACAGCCCGAGCCCGGCGGCGTCGAAGACGAGCACCGTGAAGGTCAGCCGCTGCACCACGGGGTGGACGAAGAACGTCACCACCGCGGCGACCAGCGGGATCACCAGATAGTTGACGTTCGTGAAGGCGGCCGGCGGCGTGTCCCCGATGATCAGGTCGCGGAGGATGCCGCCACCGAGAGCGGTCAGCATGGCCAGGACCACGATCCCGACTAGGTCGAAACGTTTGTGGATGGCCATCAGGGCGCCGGACGTGGCGAACACGTAGAGGCCGACCAGCTCGAGGATGCCGATGACGGTGCGTGCTGACATGGCCACATTGTCAACGCCTTCGCCCCGGCCTCGAGAGTTCCGCGCGTCCCGTGCCGCGGTGTCACTCCGCCAGGGGCTGGTGAAGCATTGAGCCCGCCGCCGGCGCATGACAGGCTCTCACCCCATGATCGATGATTTCGCGAAGGAGTACCTGCACAGCGATCTGCGAGACATCCGCGAGGCGATGCTCTGGAAGCTCGACGGACTGCGCGAGTACGACGTCCGCCGCCCCCTGACCTCGACCGGAACCAACCTTCTCGGCCTGGTCAAGCACCTGTCGTTCTGGGAGTCCATATACTTCGGTGAGGTCTTCGACCGGCCGTTCCCCGAACCCCTGCCGCGGTGGGACGACCTGGGAGCGCGCGGCACCGACATGTGGGCGACCGAGCACGAGACACGTGCGGAGATCGTCGGCCGGTACCGTCGCGTGTGGGCGCACTCGGACGCGACGATCACCGCCCTGGCCATCGACTCGCCCGGGCACGTGCCGTGGTGGCCCCGCCCGAACGTGAAGCTGTTCAACATCCTGGTCCACATGCTGACCGAGACCAGCCGGCATGCCGGGCACGCCGACATCCTGCGGGAACAGCTCGACGGCTCGACAGGGGTAGCGGCCTACCACGCGAAGTCGCAGCCCGACAAGGCTTTCTGGGAGGACCGGTTCGCCACGATCGAGCGGGCCGCCAGAGCGGCTGATCCGACCGAGGCCTGAAGCGGACGACGGCCTCCAGCCTCGTGGTTGCCCTTGGCTGACGTCGTCAATGGTCGGTTGGCATCGCACGAGCAGACGGGCAGGATCGGCCCGTGCCGCACGAAGAATGCTTTCTCCGCTGCGAGGTGGTCGCATGGGTCAGTCAGGATTTCCCGGGCTGGGTGCGCGTCCGCATAGTCGACGCTGACGGGAGATCGTCGTTCTTCGTCGACAAGGTCCCCGTTTTCACCGGCGGTCAGCTGAACGCCGGCACTCGTCTGCCGGCACCGGTCCGCGTGCGATGCAGCATCGTCAGCCAGGACGAGGACGGTGCCCTGGTCATCTCCACTCACCCGGATGGGGTCGAAGCAGAGGATGGACAGACGCTGTTCCGGGTACGCGGGGACGAGCTGGACCGACCCACGTTCAGGGAGGGCTCAGCGGGAGGCAGTGGATCAAGGGCGTCAGGCACCGGGCGCACCGCCGGCGCTGGGCCGGTGAATCCGACCACGAGTGACTGGTGGAACGGCTCTGGGGATCCGCTGACGGTGTGCTCGCCTGGAACGATGGTCCAGGCAGGGGCGATCGTGCCGGAAGCGGGAAAGCTGGTTGTCGCCCGGTTGGACGGGGCGAAGATGACGGATGCAGACCTCGTCTTCTACGAGTTCTCCGACGCGCTGCTCTTTCCCGGTTACTTCGGCTGGAATTGGAACGCGTTGTCCGACTGCCTCCGTGACCTGAGCTGGCTGCCCGCCGAGTCATACCTCATCGTGGTGGAGCGTGCGCCACTGCTCATGTCCAGCAGCCCTGGCGAGCGGCAGACGCTGTTCAGGGTCCTGTCGCGGGCCGCTCGCACCTGGGTCGACCCGCTCGGCCGGCCGCACGGCAGGGGCGTCCCGTTCAAGGTGCTGCTGCTGTGCGACCGGGACGAGGAAGCGGTGGAAATGAGACGAGAGATCGTCAGCCTCAAGCTTTGAACGGTGCGAGCTCCTCGGCGTTGCCGGGTACCGGGTGGAGATGCATCGGTGCCGTTGCCAGGCTTACCACGCCGCGGACCTGCTAGCGGCCTCGACCGCCACGGCCACGGCGGCCCTGACTGAGCTGGCCGGCTCTGGCCCTTTCACTCCACTTGACGTGAAGAACGAGGCCGAGGAACGCACCGCCTACGGCCGCGGACACCCCGCCCATCGGAATGGTTGTCCAAGACATCAGGAAGGACAGCGAACCATCGGTGTGCCCGTTCTCGGCCACGAACCGCTCGGGCTCTGCCGGATCGACCCACACCGTCAGTTCCGGTTTCGGAGTGCTGTGGCAGCCGGTCACCCCGGCGCAAGGGATCCACGTGTGATACTGCGCCGGCCCGTACATGTAGTAGATCTCGATGCGATCGATGCCGCTGCCACGGCCGCCGCCCCGGCCCGGTCGGTGACCGTGGCGGTGACGGGAACTCCCTCGCTCCGCAGTCGGTCCGCCCGCGCCGACAACTCCCACCGGTACAAGATGGAGCCGACCACCAGGGCCACACCGAGCAGGAGAAACACTGAGGCGATCAGCCCCAATCTCCACCAACCGGTGTCAGCGGGGCCGGTGGCACCGGCCTTCCGTCTCGCCACGGATCAACTCCCCTGGACAGCCCTGTCAACGGTCGGGAGCCAACGCCCGCCGACGGCCTACGGTAGGGGTGGCGATCAACGGGCCGACAGGGGCAGAACGCTCCAACCCGACCACCGGCCCGGGTGCTCATGGAACTCCTGCGTCACTCTGAGATCGGCGTCACCATCTACATCTACAGCCACGTCATGCCCGCTCAGATCGTCCAGGCGGCCGATGCGATGGAGAACGTGCTGTGGGCGAGGGACAGCAGCTATGGCTACTTTCACCGTCAGGAACGACGAAGGGCGCCCGCCTGACGGCGAACGCCCTTAGCAAAGGTGGAGCCGAGGGGACTCGAACCCCTGACCCCCACACTGCCAGTGTGGTGCGCTACCAGCTGCGCCACGGCCCCTTGCTGTCGTCCCCGGTGTCCCGGGCACGACGAGAACTATACACACGCCGCCCGGCATGGTCATCTCGCGGGGTCCCCACCCCGGTGGCCCTAGTTCAGCGCCACGTCGGGCGGGAAGTGGGCGACCGCCGCCAGCATCCCGCCCTGCCTCCGCAGCACCATCGGCCACAGGTCGTCCGGGCGGTCGACGAAGGCGTCCCCCGGCAGCGCGTCGAAGACGAACCAGGAGCCGTCCTCGATCTCCTGCTCCAGCTGCCCGGAGCCCCAGCCGGAGTAGCCGGCGAAGACCCGGATGGCGCCGAGGCCGTCGCGCAGCTTCTCCGGGTCGGCCGACAGGTCGACGGTGCCCACCGCGCCGGAGATCTGCTGGAAGCCCTTGAGCCGGCGCATCGGGTGCCGCATCCGGGCCAGGCAGATCGCGGAGTCCGGCTGCACCGGGCCGCCCTCGAAGAGCACCGCGGGATGGCGGGCCAGGTCGCTCCAGTCGCCCAGCACGTCGGCCACCGGCACCTCGGTCGCCCGGTTGAGCACGACGCCGAGCGCCCCGCCGGCCTCGTGGGCGACCAGCAGCACCACCGTGCGGTCGAAGTTCGGATCCTTGAGGGCCGGAGTCGCCACCAGCAGCCGCCCGGTCATGGACTCCATGGCTCGACCGCCGATCGCCCGTCCCTCCTCCTGCATCTCGGACACCGTCAGCCGCGCGCCGGGTCGTGGAACCGGTCGCCGTCGGCCATCCGCGCTGTCACCGCCATGCCTGGCACCATAGCCTGCCCCCGGGGCGGTGGCTAAGGTCTGACCGGCGGGTGATCGAGCGGGAACGAGGGAGGGTCGATGGGTCCGACGGCGGACATCGCGGTGATCGGCGGGTCGGGGCTCTACGCGCTGCTCGACGGCGCCACCGAGCACGTGGTGGAGACGCCGTACGGGGCACCCTCGGACCCGGTGACGGTCGCGGAGGTGGGTGGGCGGCCGGTGGCCTTCCTGCCCCGGCACGGCCGCGACCACCGGTATCCGCCGCACCTGATCCCGTACCGGGCGAACCTGTGGGCGCTGCGGTCGCTCGGGGTGCGCCAGGTGCTCGCCCCGTGCGCGGTCGGCGGCCTGCGGCCGGAGCTGGGCCCGGGCACCTTCGTCGTACCCGACCAGCTGATCGACCGCACCAGCGGCCGGGCGCAGACCTACTACGACCGGGGCGCGGTGCACGTGCCCTTCGGCGACCCGTACTGCCCGGTCGGGCGGCGTACGCTGCTGGCCGCCGCGGCCGGGCGGGACGTGCCGGCGGTGGACGGCGGCACGGTGGTGGTGGTCGAGGGTCCGCGCTTCTCCACCCGCGCCGAGTCCCGCTGGTACGCCTCGATGGGCGGCACGGTGGTCAACATGACCGGCCACCCGGAGGCGGTGCTCGCCCGCGAACTGGCCCTCTGCTACACCTCCATCGCGCTCGTCACCGACCTGGACGCCGGTGTGCAGGCCGGCGAGTCGGTCACCCAGGAGGAGGTGTTCCGGGTCTTCGCCGAGAACACCGACCGCCTGCGCGGCGTGCTGCTGGACGCGCTGGGCGCCCTGCCGGCCGACCGGGACTGCCCCTGCGGGCACGCCCTGGACGGCATCAAGACCCCCTTCCCGCTGCCCTGAGCGACCCCGGCCGGGTGCGTCCGGCACGGTGAGCGGCAAAGTGCCCGGCTTGTCCACCTCGTCCCGATAGATTCGGCAGGTCGGAGGCCGGTGTCAGCTTGCGCTGCGGCACGCGCCGGACAGGGAGGCAGGGGGCGATGGCGACCGTCCGGGACACCACGTACGAGCTGCTGCGCGCCCTAGGCCTGACCACCGTCTTCGGCAATCCCGGCTCGACCGAGCAACCCTTCCTCCAGGACTTCCCCGCGGACTTCCGCTATGTGCACGCCCTGCAGGAGGCGTCCGCGGTGGCGATGGCCGACGGGTACGCGCAGGTCACCGGCCGGCCCGCGCACGTCAACCTGCACACCGCCCCGGGCACCGGCAACGGCATGGGCAACCTGGTGACCGCCTGGCACAACCGGACGCCGCTGATCGTCACCGCCGGCCAGCAGAGCCGGGAGATGCTGCTGACCGAACCCCGGCTGACCAGCCGCGCGCCGACCGAGCTGCCCCAGCCGTACGTGAAGTGGAGCTACGAGCCGGTCCGCGCGCAGGACATCCCGGCGGCGTTCATGCGGGCGTACGCGATCGCCGCCCAGCCGCCGTCCGGGCCGGTCTTCCTCTCCCTGCCGCTGGACGACTGGAGTCAGCCGGCGGACCCGCCGCCCGCGGTGCGTACCGTGGCGACCCGCTTCGGGCCGGACCCCGAGCGGCTGCGGGAGTTCGCCGCGCTGCTGGCCGCCAGCCGCTCCCCGGTGCTGGTGCTCGGCGCGGCGGTGGACCGGGCTGAGGCCTGGCCGGTGGCCGTGGCGGTGGCCGAGCGGCTGGCCGCGCCGGTCTGGTCCGCCCCGGCACCGGAGCGGGCCGCCTTCCCGGAGCGGCATCCGCACTACCGGGGGGTGCTGCCCTTCGCGATCGCACCGCTGGCCGAGAAGCTGCGCGGGCACGACCTGGTGCTGGTCGTCGGCGCGCCGGTGTTCCGGTACTACCCGCACGTCCCCGGCGCGCACCTGCCCGACGGCACCCGGCTGCTGCACGTCACCGACGACCCGGAGGAGGCCGCCCGTGCGCCGGTCGGCGACAGCCTGCTCGGGGACGCCGGGTTGACCCTCGCCGCGCTGCTGGACCTGCTGCCGGAGACCGACCGACCGGCGCCGGAACCCCGACCGGAGGCCGGACCGCCGCAACCCGCCGATCCACCGGACGCCGACGCGCTCTTCGCCGCGCTGGCGGCCTGCTGGCCGGCCGACGGGATACTGGTCCAGGAGTCACCGTCCAACCTGGCCGCGCTGCGCCGGCGGCTGCCGACGGCCCGCCCGGCGTCGTACTTCACCATGGCCAGCGGCGGGCTCGGGTACGGGCTGCCGGCAGCGGTGGGCATCGCCCTCGCCGAGCGGGACGCCGGTCGGGACCGGCCGGTGGTCGTGGTGATCGGCGACGGCTCGTTCCACTACTCGGTGCAGGCGCTCTGGACCGCCGCCCGGTTGCGCCTGCCGATCGTCGTGCTGGTGCCGGTCAACCGGCAGTACACGATCCTCAAGTCGTTCGCCGAGCTGAAGCACACCCCCGGCGTGCCCGGGTTGGACCTGCCCGGCCTGGACCTCACCGCGATCGCCCAGGGGTACGGCTGCGCCACCCGGGTCGTCGGCACGCCGGACGAGCTGCCCGACGCGCTGGCCGCCGCGCTGCGGGCCGAGGGTCCGACGGTGCTTCCGGCGCCGATCAGCGCCGAGGTGCCCCGGATCCTCTGATCGTCAGCCGGCCTGCTGGGTCAGCACCTGCCCGGTGAGCACGTCGAGCACCGGCCGGCCGCCGAGTGGCGCCTTCAGGGTGACCGTGACCGGCTCCAGCTTGAGCTGCTCGGTGCAGACACCGGTGGCGCGAACGACCCCGCCGCCGACCACCACCACGTCCGCGCGCTCCTGCACCAGCGGCGTGATCCCGGTGTCGCAGGCGCCCACCCCGAGCACGTAGGTCAGCCGTGCCCCGTCCACCCGCTCGACGTGCTGGGCGCCGACCACGCCGTCGGGACCCGGCCGGGCCGGAGCGGTCGGCTCGGGCACCGGGGTGACCGACTGCGGCGCCACCGCGACCCGGGCCACCGGGGCGGCCAACTCCTCCACGGTGAACAGCCAGGCCGGCACGTCGGCCACTCCCCGGCTGGTGCGGACCTCGGCGGTGCCGAGCTTGACCGCGGTGACGGTCAGCGGGATGCAGGCGGTGGCGACCGGGCTGGAGACGGACCCGTCCGGGCCCGGCTCGATCGTCGGGGCGGGCACCTTCGGCCGCCCCTCGCACGGCGGCGGGTCGCCCTGGTCCAGCTGCCGGTACGCCTCGGCGGCGCTGACCAGCGGCACGGTCATCGTGCCGTCGGGGAACCGGATCGTGCCGGCGGCCGGGCGGTTGGCCGGCACCTCGACCTGATCCCGGTACCAACCGGCCCGGAAGGCGACCTCCGTGTCGGCGGTGAAGTTCGGGTCGCCGACCAGGACCGTCGGGTCCTGCAGCGGCACGTACCCGGTCCGCCAGGCCGGTGCCGGGCGCCACGCCTCGGCCACCTCCGCGGCCCGCGGGTCGAACGCCTCCCACCGCTGGTCGCGGCCGGCGGCGGACGGCCCGTCGGCCGGGTCGGAACCGGCCGGCGCGCAGCCGGCCGCGGTGACCACCAGGGGCAGGCCCAGCAGGGCGAGGATTCGACGCATGGGGGTTGGACGCGGCGCAGCACCGCGCCGGTTCCCACCGGTCAGGTTTCGCCGCCCAGATCCGTCTGGTACGCCTCCCAGAGCAGGTCCGCGCCGCGCTGCCGGTGCCGGGCCAGCGCCCGCAGCAGCTCGTCGGTGCGCCGGCGCAGCTCCTCGGCACCCACTCCGGGTCGTTCGACCACGCGTTGGAGGTCGGCCAGCGCCGCGACGATGGCCGCGTGCTCGCGGGTCAGCAGCCGCACGCCGCGGTGCAGCCGGGGCGCCTGCGCGAGCACCTCCGCGTAGAGGCCGGCCGGGCCCTCGGTGATCCGGACGTGTTCGGCGAAGCCCCGGCGGACCGGGGCGAGGTGGACGATGACCCGTTCCCGCCAGCGCGGCTCTTCCGGCGGTACGGCGAGCGCCCGGGCCAGGGCGGGCAGGGCGCCTTGCGGAGCGCCGGGTGGGGTGGGCGGGCGCGCGGCGGGCGGGCGGACCGCCGGCGGGGCGACGGACGGCTGCTGGATCGGACCGGTGACCATGGGCACCTCCCGCGTTGCTGCACTACCGCATACAGCGATGGTGGACCCCTGCCGACGGCGCTGTCCAGGGGCGGGGAGCGTCTCATTCGCCCCGTGCGTCCCAATGGCCCCAGCGGCAGCCGGAGAGACGACTGTGCGCCCCCGTCCAGGTGGACCGGGGCGCACATCGAGGTGGTGGAGGTGCCGGGAATCGAACCCGGGTCCTTCGCCGGTTTGTCAGGGCTTCTCCGAGCGCAGCTCGCTATGCCTCTACTCGGCCCCACCGCTCACGCGAGCAAGTTGGTGTGACGGGCCCAGTCGCTGATTGATCTCGCCGCACGGACCCCGCGACCGGGTCCGATTGGCCAGCCTCCTAGCTGATGCCGGCGTACTGGGACGAAGGCGTTCCCAGGCCGACAGACTCACTACTCGCCTCAGGCGGCGAGAGCGAAGTCAGCGCGATTGTTCTTGGCGCTTATTGGTTTCCGACGAACGATTCTCGAGACGACGTCGGCTTCCTCGGCTCGCTTCCCCTGCCGCAACGTACGAAGTCGAAACCAGTCACCCCCTCGGTCGGCCGCCTGGTGGCGGCTTCGTCAAGAATAACGCCTGCCGCAACCGGATTCATCCCGAGGCCCCGGGCCGGATCACGACTCGGACAGAGACGACAAATCAGTCGTCCATGCCCTTGCCGCGCCGGCCGGCCACCCGGGCGATCTCCCGGTCGGCGTCCCGCTTGGCGAGGTCCTGCCGCTTGTCGTACGTCTTCTTACCCTTGGCCAGGGCGATCTCCACCTTGGCCCAGCCGTCGGAGAAGTAGACCTGCAACGGCACCATGGTCAGGCCGCCCTCGCGGGTCTTGCCGATCAGCCGGTCGATCTCCAGCCGCTTGAGCAGCAGCTTGCGGGTACGCCGCGGCTCGTGGTTGGTCCACGTGCCCTGGGTGTACTCCGGGATGTGCATGCCGTGCAGGTAGAGCTCGCCGTTGCGCTCCTGAGCGAACGCGTCGACCAGGGAGGCCCGGCCCGCCCGCAGCGACTTCACCTCGGTGCCGGTCAACGCCATGCCCGCCTCGTACGTGTCGAGGATGGCGTAGTCGTGGCGCGCCTTCTTGTTGGAGGCGACCACCTTGCGGCCCTTTTCCCGTGGCATCGGCGCCACCCCCTTTCCTTCCGGTCCACGACCGGTACGACCGGCCGCGGGGCGGGGATCATGCTACCCGAGAGACAAGGGCCCTCCCGCGCCGTTTATTCCAGCGCGGAAGGGCCCTGACCGGGAGCCGCCGGGCGACTAGACCCGCAGGTAGAAGCGGAGCGTGATCCAGCCGGTGACGGCGCTGAACAGGGCGCCGACGCCCGCCATGATCGGGAACATCAGGAAGATGTCGCCCCATGAGACCGGCGTGATCAGGCCCTCCAGCGCGGAGAGCGAGCCGCTGCCGCCGAAGTACTTGCCGAGCGCCATGAACACCAGGGCGAGGACCGAGCCGATCAGACCGGCGACCACGGCCTCCAGCACGAACGGCGCCTGGATGAACCAGTTGGAGGCACCGACGAGCTTCATGACCGCGACCTCACGCCGCTTGCTGTACGCGGCGACCTGGATGGTGTTCGCCACCAGGAGCAACGCGGCGGCGGCCATGAACACCGCGATCACCAGCGCGAAGGTCTGGATGCCGGTGAGGACGCCGAAGACCTTGTCCAGCAACCGGCTCTGGTCGACGATCTCGTCGACCCCCTCGGAGTCCTTGTACTGGTCGTAGATGCTCTTGTACTGCTCCGGGTTGACCAGCGTGAGCCGGAACGACTCGGGCAGCTGGTCCGCCTTGACGGCGTTCACCAGGTCCGGGGCGTCCTGGTACATCTCCTGGAAGCGCTTGTACGCCTCGTCCTTGTTGACGTAGAGGACCTCCTTGACCAGGGGGTCGCTCTCGAGCTTGGCTTCCAGGTCGGTGCGCTGCTGCTCGCTGACGTCGGTGGCGAGGAAGATCGAGACCTGGACGTTCTCGTAGTACAGGTCCTTCATGTCGCCGACCTTCTGGTACAGCAGACCGGCCCCGCCAAGCATGAACAGCGACACCGCCATGGTGATGATCATGGCGATGGTCATGGTGACGTTGCGCCACAGTCCGACCAGTACCTCGGACAGGACGTATTTCATCCGCATCGGGTGTTCCTCCGGCTCTCCGGCATGAGGTGTTCGTCGTCAGGGTGTACGGCAGGGGTGGAGCGCCGGCTCACCCGTAGACGCCGCGGGCCTGGTCGCGCACGATGCGGCCGCTCTCGATCTCGACGACGCGGCGGCGCATCTGGTTCACGATGTTGGAGTCGTGCGTGACCATCACGACGGTCGTGCCGGTGCGGTTGATCCGGTCCAGCAGGCGCATGATCTCGATCGAGGTGTCCGGGTCCAGGTTTCCCGTCGGCTCGTCCGCCAGCAGGATCAGCGGACGGTTCACGAACGCCCGGGCGACGGCTACCCGCTGCTGCTCACCACCGGAGAGCTCGTGCGGGTAGCGGTGCTCCTTGCCACCGAGCCCGACCAGCTCCAGCACCTCCGGCACGACCCGGCGGGCGACCGCCTTCGTCTTGCCGATCACCTCGAGAGCGAACGCCACGTTCTCGTAGGCGGTGCGGTTCGGCAGCAGCCGGAAGTCCTGGAAGACGCAGCCGATCGAGCGCCGGAAGTGGGGTCGCTTCCAGGAACGCATCGTGGTGACGTCCTTGCCGTTCACGATGACGCGACCCTTGTTGGGGCTGACCTCGTGCAGCAGCATCTTGATGATGGTGGACTTGCCGGAGCCGGATGGACCGATGAAGAAGACGAACTCGCCCTTCTCGATCGAGACGGACACGTTGTCGAGCGAAGGCCGGGACGCCTTCGGGTACGTCTTCGTCACTTGCTCAAGCTGAATCACGGGTGGTGAGTCTACGCGGTGTAACCGCTGAGCCAAGTCCTACGCCCCACCTCTGCGAGACGCGTCATCGATCGTCCCTCCTACCAGGAGATCGACGACGCGCTCCGCCCACGCTTGATCACGCAGCGTCGTTGGCGAGCTGCTGCTGCTTGCGCCAACGGATTCCGGCCTCGATGAAGCTGTCCAGCTCGCCGTCGAAGACCGAGGACGGATTGCCGGTCTCCTGCTCGGTTCGGAGATCCTTCACCATCTGATAGGGGTGCAGGACGTACGAGCGCATCTGGTCGCCCCACGAACCGGCGGCGTCCGTCTTGAGGCCCTGGAGCTTGGCCTGCTCCTCCTGCCGCTTGCGCTCCAGCAGCCGGGCCTGGAGCACCCGCAGCGCGGAGGCCTTGTTCTGCAGCTGGGACTTCTCGTTCTGGCAGGTCACCACGATGCCGGTGGGGATGTGGGTGATCCGCACCGCCGAGTCGGTGGTGTTGACGCTCTGCCCACCCGGCCCGGAGGAACGGTAGACGTCGACCCGCATCTCGTTCTCGGGGATCTCGATGCTGTCGGTCTGCTCCACCACGGGCAGCACCTCGACCCCGGCGAAGCTGGTCTGCCGGCGGCCCTGGTTGTCGAAGGGGCTGATCCGGACCAGCCGGTGGGTGCCCGACTCGACGCTGAGGGTGCCGTAGGCGTACGGGACCTTGACGGTGAAGGTGGCGGACTTCAAGCCGGCCTCCTCCGCGTACGAGGTCTCGTAGACCTCGGTCGGGTAGCCGTGCCGCTCGGCCCAGCGCAGGTACATCCGCAGCAGCATCTCGGCGAAGTCGGCGGCGTCCACGCCGCCGGCACCGGCCCGGATGGCGACCAGCGCCTCCCGGGAGTCGTACTCGCCGGAGAGCAGGGTGCGGACCTCCATCTCCTGGATGGCCTTGCGCAGCCCGCCGATTTCCGTCTCGACCTCGGCGAGCACTCCGGGGTCGGACTCGGCCTCGGCCAGCTCCAGCAGGACACCGGCGTCGTCGAGCCGGGAGCGGAGGCTGCCGAGCTTGCTGATCTCACCGTTGACGTACGAGAGCTGGGAGGTCACCTGCTGCGCCTTGGCCTGGTCGTCCCACAGGTCGGGCGCGGACGCCTGCTCCTCGAGCCGGGCCTTCTCCTCGTGCAGGCGGTCGAGGTCGAGCACGGCCTCGATGTTGCGTAGGGTGGCGTCGAGTTCCTTGAGCTGTTCGGCGTAATCGGCAGCGGTCACGACAGACAAGCGTACTGTGCGTGCGGCGGTCCGCTCACGTCACACCGCCGACCCGGGCAGATGATCAGCCGACCGGGGCGGTCTTCAGCCAGGAGAGCGCCGCCTTGTGGTAGGCCACGGCGAACTCCAACGCGCTGGCGTCGTAGTTGTCGCCCTCCTTCTTGGCGTTCTTCACCTGCTCCCGCACGTGCGCCAGGGCCTCGGTGTGGTACTCGTTGGCCGAGGCGTAGAGGTTCTTGAGCTGGCTGGCCGAGTGCAGGTTGCCGAAGGCGATCCGCAGGGCGATCGGGTTGCGGATGGTGTCCCGGCCCGGGTTCTCCGCCAACCAGCGGGAGAATGTCCGTTTCCCGCTGGCGGTGATCGCGTACGGCTGGCTCATCCGCGGCCCGGGCTTGCCCAGCCGCACGAAACCCCGCTCGGCCAGCACCGGCAACTCGCGGTAGACCTGACTGCGGGTCATCGACCAGTACGGCGCCAGTCGGCGCTCGGCGGCGGCCATCAGTTGGCCGCCTGTCATCGGGCCCTCGTGCAGCAGCCCCAGCAGGGCCGCCGCGGTGGGGTTGACTCCGGATTCCGCCATGCCCTCTAAGCTGCCACTTTGCCGTCGCAGCGTCCAGGATTTCCGGATTTGCCACCCAGGAGGATTTCCAATGTGCACTGTCGGCGGACGACAGTGCTGCCAGGACCACCGACCCCCACCGCCCGGACGGCCCCCTCCTCACCCCCGGACGGCCGCCCCCACTCCCCCACCCGGCCTCACCTGCACTTTCGGAGAAAGCGTGGCCATCCGACGCGCCATGGCCACGCTTTCTCAGAAAGTGGCGCCCGGGAGCGGGGGAAGCGGCGCCCGGGAGCGGGCGGGGCACGGGGCGGGGGGGGGGGGGGGGGGGGGGGGGGGGGGG